>JBMYYN010000008.1:0-20631 GCA_049609445.1 Bacteroidia bacterium
ATGAATTGCATGTGAATCAGACTGAAAATAACTGCTGTGAAAAGAATTGACAAATGCATGTTTTTAAATACTCCATTAAAAACATTCATCAAAAAACCTCTAAAGAAAATCTCCTCAGCTATAGCCGGTATCAAAGCCATAAAAAGCAAACTAGTTATAAAAGAAAGTGTTGATTTTTCTCCAATCATTGCTTCATAGGTTCCATTATTTGCTGATTCTTGTTTCAGCAGCCAATTATTAAAATCCGGCCATTGACTGAAGTCTAACAACTTATTGATTTCTAAAAACATTCCCATAAGAGGTATGGCAATGAATACAAACAAAACTGACAGCCCAAACCACTTAACATTCTTTGGGAAATTTAACAAGAGGAAGTCTCTCGCATTTGCCTTCATAACGTAAAGCGTGATAAGTACGCCAACAATTAGTGGTAAAGATGAGCTTAAAAACACAAACAATTTGAGAGCATAAGGGTGAGAGGTCAATGAAGCCACGACAGCTGCACCATCCTCGACTGAGCCCACTGTACCCGACACCATATACGAACAGATATAGATAGCTACAGCAGCTAGCACCATCATAGAGCCTAAGAAAAACAAAATACCTAAGAATAGGTGCAAGACCGCTTGACTACTATTAGGTCTAGAACTCTTCGTTTCTATATCTTTGCCTTCTTGTAAATCGTCCATATACTATTTAAATCTTGGGCAAATATGGTAAAAATAGGTAACATAGAAGTAGGAGATTTCCCTCTACTGCTCGCTCCAATGGAGGATGTGAGTGATCCTCCTTTCCGTGCGGTATGCAAGGAGAACGGAGCAGACGTGATGTATACAGAGTTCATCTCCTCCGAGGGACTTATTCGAGATGCTGCCAAAAGCACACAAAAACTCGACATATTTGAGTATGAGAGGCCCATTGGAATACAGATATTTGGGTACGATATAGACTCCATGAAAGAAGCTACTGAAATAACTGCTTCTGCAAATCCTGATATAATAGACATCAACTACGGCTGTCCAGTTAAGAAAGTAGCTAACAAAGGTGCTGGTGCAGGAATACTTCAAGATATTCCTAAAATGGTGCAAATGACCTCTGAAATAGTGAAAAGTACCGATTTACCTGTTACGGTTAAAACGAGGCTCGGCTGGGATGAAAACACCAAGTATATAGAAGAGGTTGCAGAACGACTACAAGACGTAGGAATTCAAGCACTTAGCATCCACGGACGCACCCGTAAACAGATGTATAAAGGTGAAGCCGACTGGAGTCTCATTGGAAAGGTAAAAGAAAATCCAAGAATCAAAATTCCAATTTTTGGTAACGGAGATATAGACACCCCTGAAAAAGCAAAGGAATATCGTGAAAGATATAATGTGGATGGAATCATGATAGGTCGTGCCTCGATTGGATACCCATGGATTTTCAATGAGATAAAACACTATCTAGCAACAGGAGAAAAACTACTAGCTCCTTCTATAGCTGAACGTGTAGATATATGTAAACGTCACTTTGAATTTAGCATGAAATGGAAAGGTGATATCCTTGGCATCGTCGAAATGCGTCGTCACTATAGCAATTACTTCAAAGGAATTTCTCATTTCAAAGAATACAGAACTCGCCTTGTGTCTACGATGGACGAAAAAGAAATCTATGCTATATTAGATGAGGTAATCGAGAAGTTTGGGGAATATGAATTCAATTAAGAATTTTATCCTCCATTAAACTGTTTTACTAAAAAAGCCAAGACCATTGCACCGAGAAGTGTTATGAAAATAAAGCTTCTCCAAAATCCATAACCATTGTTTTTTGAATTTCTTCCTATCAAGAATGCAATCGTCAGCACTCCAACAAAATAAATGTATGTCCACATGACTACTTACTGTTTTCTAAATAATTCTGCCAGTTCTCCAGTGTTTCCTTCTTCAAAACGCGAGGAAACTTTCCTTGTGCACCTGCTTTCCCATTTAAACGAAGCCAATCATAAAACTTACTGCTAGGAAGAAGTGTTACCATAATATTTTGTAGTGCCGCTGATCGTTCTACTCGATAATCATCATTCAAAACTTTAAGTGTCATATCCAGCTTGTCCCTAATCTCAATCTCTTTGCCTGCTAATCTATCTTCATCACATGAGATGTACCACTGATGAGCAAAGAAGCCTTTATATGGAACCCCACATACGGTAAATTCATCCATAGCTACGTCATATTCATTCGACACAAGTTCTATAGCTTTATTCATATTGTCTACAGAAAGATGCTCTCCGCACAGAGAAAGAAAGTGCTTTGTCCTGCCTGTAATCTTTATTTCACATCTATCCAGATTTGTGAATTTTATCGTATCTCCTATCAAATATCTCCAAGCTCCGCTACAGGTAGATATGAGAAGTGCATATTCATCAGTATCATTTACTTCACTCAATGTCAACGACTTTGATTCAGGTAGCAACTCACCGTTTTCAGAAAAATTCGAGGAAGTAAATGGAACAAACTCGTAATAAATACCGTTTCTAAGAAGCAATCTCATGCCTCCTTCATTGTCCAGCCTCGTCTGATATGCAATGAACCCTTCTGATGCTAAATAAGTTTCAAAATACTTAATAGGTCTACCCATTAAACCATCCAAAGACTTCTGATATGGGCTTAATGCTACACCTCCATGTATATAAGCTTCAAAATGCGGCCATAGATCGTGTATATTATCAAGACCATATTTTTCTATAATATTCTCAAACAATAACTTAATCCAGGCTGGCACACCTGCAACCATTCCTACATCCCAGTTTTTTGCCTCTTCCGTTATTTTATCAATTTTCTCTGTCCAGTTTTTTTCTTTCCTAATTTGTATGCCTGGTTTAGACAGACGTTGAAAAAGTATGGGAACCGAACCGGTCGTAATGCCGCTTAAATCACCAGAATAATACATCCCATTATACTCCAGCTCTGTACTTCCACCAATCATCAACCATTTTTTGGCAATATGATCCTTTGGCACGTCTGTTTGGATAATAGACAAAATCTGACGCATACTAGCTCGTTTTATGTTCTTGAGCATTTGGTCGCTGACCGGAATGTACTTACTACTACCATCTGAAGTACCTGAACTAACAGCAAAATTCTTCATTTCGCCTGGCCAAGTTACATCTGGCTCTCCCATTCTGCTTCTTGTCCACCATGGCAGCATAGCCAAATAGTCTCCCATAGGTGCAGCTTCCTGATAGTCTTTTAAGATAGTATCCGAATGCATAAACTCATCAAAATGATACTTCCTACCAAAAGCGGTGTTTTCAGCCTTATCCAAGAGCTTGGATAATGTCTTTTTTTGGATTTCTTCTCCTTGTTCAATATTAACTTTTAAGAAAACACCACGGTTTTTCGCTTCTGTGAGTAATCTTTGTAACAAGGTTGGCATAAGGACAAATGTACATACAAAAACAAGTGCAAAATCACGTTTGAAATATTTTAGAATGTAAGGAACATTTACCAATAGTAAGTATGGTGCCAAATCACAAAAACATCAACAACATCACATGAACGAAATAAAAGAAGAATCTCTTAAAGATAAGTGGTTTAAAATAAGAGAGTTAATAGAGAAAGTGTTCAATAAGACTCCAGATCTCAGTGCCATTTTGTACATCATAGGAATGAGAGAACTTGGCAAACCTCAAACAGAGTTTAAAAAAGAGGAAAAGGTAAAGCTGATGCATATAGCAACATGTCGAGTACTCAGCACCTCTGGGCACTACAGGCTAAAAGGACTTGATCAAAACGAGTGGCCCGTATGGGAGTTAGTAGAAAAACTTCCTAACCAGGACCTGTTAGAACAAGAAATGTATCTCAGGCATCACATTGTCAATTACTTTGAAGAGGAGGAGTTGATTTAGTATCCATTTTCCCACCTTTTCCACATAGTTTGCGGACTTACAAATATCAAATAACTTTGCCCAATTTTAATCGACAATGCCTAAAGATAGCAGTATAAAACACGTCCTCATCATCGGAAGTGGACCCATTATCATCGGACAAGCTTGTGAATTTGACTATTCTGGAAGTCAAGCAGCACAAAGCCTCAGAGAAGAAGGAATAGAAGTATCGCTTATAAATTCAAACCCAGCTACGATCATGACCGACCCTAGCATGGCAGAGCATATCTATTTGCTACCAATGACTATGGATAGCATCGAAAAAATTCTTCAAGAACAAAACATTACGCATGTGCTTCCTACTATGGGAGGACAAACTGCACTGAATCTTGCAATAGAAGCAGACGAACTGGGACTTTGGGATAAATATGATGTCAAAATCATAGGTGTAGATATAGCGGCGATTGAAAAAACTGAAAACAGAGATCTTTTCCGTTCGTTTATGATCGAATTGGATGTACCTATCGCTACTTCCAAAGTAGCTAACTCATACCTTGAAGCCAAAGAAGCTGCACAACAAATAGGATTTCCATTGGTAATCCGTCCATCATTTACTATGGGTGGGTATGGAGGTGGATTTGTTCACAAAAAAGAAGAATTTGATGAATCTGTGAAACGTGGTCTTGAAGCATCTCCTACTCACGAAGTACTTGTGGAGCAGGCTGTTATAGGATGGAAAGAATATGAGCTTGAGCTCTTAAGAGACTCTAATGACAACATCGCGGTTATCTGTACTATAGAAAACTTTGACCCAATGGGAATCCATACAGGTGAAAGTATCACTGTAGCACCAGCTATGACATTGAGTGACACATGTTTCCAAGAGATGAGAAACATGGCATTCCGAATGATGAGAAATCTTGGAACATTTGCCGGAGGTTGTAATGTACAATTCTCTGTAAATCCTGAAGATGAACAAATCATTGCTATCGAAATAAATCCTCGTGTATCCCGTAGTTCGGCATTAGCATCTAAAGCTACAGGTTACCCTATAGCTAACATAGCTGCCAAACTAGCTCTCGGTTATGAGCTCAGCGAACTTAAAAATCCTGTAACTAAAACCACATCTGCATTCTTTGAACCATCTATCGATTACACTATCGTAAAGATTCCTCGATGGGATTTCAACAAGTTCCAAGGTTCAGAAAGAACTCTAGGTCTTCAAATGAAGTCCGTAGGTGAAGTGATGAGTATAGGGCGTAGTTTTCAAGAAGCATTACAAAAAGCAACTCAATCTTTAGAAATAAAGAGACTGGGACTAGGATCAGATGGTTATGAACTTAAGAATCTAGAGCAAATCATTCATAGCCTCGAAAACCCAAGTTGGGACAGAGTATTCCACATCAGAGATGCAATGGCACTAGGCGTTCCGATTACATCTATTCAAAAAATCACCAAAATAGATAGATGGTTCCTTGAGCAAATCTATGACCTCGTGAAAATGGATCGAGAAATCAAGAAATATACGCTCGACAACATTGACTCAGGGGTTCTAAGATTAGCAAAAGAAAAAGGATTTGCTGATGCCCAAATAGCTCACTTACTTGGAGGTGATGTGACCGATATGGATGTATACAACAAACGTACATCTATGGGAATCAATCGAGTATACAAAATGGTGGATACGTGCTCGGCAGAGTTTAGCTCTCCAACCAATTACCTATATTCGACTTTCGATGGACAAAACGAAAGTGTCGTGTCCGATAAGAAAAAGATCATCGTTATAGGTTCTGGACCAAACAGAATCGGTCAAGGTATAGAGTTTGACTATAGCTGCGTTCACGGAATAAAAGCAGTACAAGAACTTGGTTATGAGGCGATAATGATAAATTGCAACCCTGAAACTGTAAGTACTGACTTCAACACTGCAGACAAACTATACTTTGAGCCAATATATTGGGAGCACTTATGGGATGTCATTCAATTGGAAAAACCAGAAGGTGTTATCGTACAGCTTGGTGGTCAAACAGCTCTTAAGCTTAGTGAACGAATGAGAGACAATGGAGTTAAAATCATTGGAACCTCATTTGAAAGCATGGACCTCGCTGAAGATAGGGGATCATTCTCCAATCTTTTGAAAGACTTAGACATACCTTATCCGAAATTTGGAGTAGCAGAAAACGCCTATGAAGCTATAGAAGTCGCACATGAAGTTGGGTACCCTGTATTGGTAAGACCTAGTTACGTATTGGGTGGTCAAGGGATGAAAATTGTTATAAACGATGAAGACCTCCAAAAAGCTGTAATTGATCTACTTGGTGACTTACCTGGAAACAAAGTTTTGATTGATCATTTCCTAGATAGAGCAGAAGAAACCGAAAGTGATAGTATCTGTGATGGAGAAGAAGTGGTGATGGTAGGTATGATGGAGCACATCGAACCTGCTGGTATTCACTCTGGTGACTCATCTGCAGTTCTTCCTCCATTTAGCTTATCACAAAACGTGATGAATAAGATGGAAGAATACACCAAGAAAATTGCGAAAGCAATGAAGGTAGTAGGGCTCCTCAATATTCAGTTTGCTGTAAAAGATGAAAACGTCTACGTGATAGAAGCTAACCCTCGTGCAAGTAGAACAGTTCCATTTATCTGTAAAGCATACCAAGTCCCATATGTAAACATTGCTACCAAAGTCATGACTGGGGATATGAAACTTAGTGAGTTTGACATCAATCCTATCCAAAATGGATTTGCCATTAAAAAGCCAGTATTCTCATTCAATAAGTTCCCTAATGTAAATAAAGAATTGGGTCCAGAAATGAAATCTACAGGTGAAGAAATTCTTTTTGTACAAGACACTAAAGATCCTGTATTTAGAGAACTTTACAATCAAAAATCAATGTACTTAAGTAGGTAGAAATGTTTCGCTATTTATTAGTTGGATTGATCATTTATTGGATTGGAAAACGAGTTTTCAAATTATCTGATGCTGTCAAGAATGATGGTAAGCCAAAAAACGAGAATCCTCCGTCTGGAAATAAAACTCGCTCAACTAGTGATAAGCACGGTGGAGACTACGTTGATTTTGAAGAAGTAGATTAAATTTTTTGAAACACAATTAGGTTAATTGTGTTAATCCTATAATGAGTAAGCACATTCTAATTATAGGAGGAAATTCAGGAATAGGTTTAAAATTAGCAGAGCTATTGCAACAAGAAGGTTGTCAGGTTACCACTGCTAGTCGTCAGGATGGCGATCTAGATGTTAAGGAGGATTCTCCGAAATTTCCTGAAATAAACCTTCCTATAGATGGCATAGTTTACTGTCCTGGAAGTATTCTTCTCAAACCTTTTAGGGGTTTAAAAATTGAAAATTTTCAAGAAGACCTTCTTGTTAACTACTTAGGTGCAGTAAAAACCATTCAACATTACCTGAAACAGTTGAACGAAAACAGCAGCATAGTTTTTTTTAGTTCTGTGGCTGTATCCAAAGGAATGGCCTATCACGCAAGCATAGCGGGAGCTAAGGGTGCTGTGGAAGGACTCACTCGATCATTAGCCGCCGAATTATCTCCTAAGACGCGGGTAAACTGTATAGCACCAAGTCTCACGGAAACTCCATTATCCGAAAAACTCCTACGTAATGAGAAGCTTCGTGAAAATGCTGCTCAAAGACATCCGTTAAAACAGATTGGCGAAGCAAATGATATTGCTCAAATGGCACAGTTTCTCTTAAGTGATAAATCCAAATGGATTACCGGTCAAATTTTACATGTGGATGGTGGAATGAGTACGGTTTCTAATGTCTAAGCAAAGATTTAAATAACTCCATTAAACATGAATCAAAGTCTCTTCTATCCATTAACAGTAGAAAGAAGTCTTGTGCTGAATCAACAAAACCAAAAATAATCTTCACCTAAAACCAAATTCGCATTTATAAAGTTTGCTGCGACATCCTCTTTGTCCGTAGGACCACTTATGACCAAAATACTTTGGCTGTTTGACACGTCAACTTCGCTACTCCTTCTTAGGTGAATATCATAAATTGGCACTTGAAGTTTCTTTTCATTATTGGTCACCCACTGAAAATCTATCTCCCTATCAACCAGTAACTTAGCCACTTTCTTTCCTTTTTTACCTGCTCCCCACAGCAATAAAGGCCTTGTTGTATCGTACGAAAGTTTCAAAAAATATTTCACTTTTAATGGGTAGTATGCAGTAGGAAAATATTTCTTTTCCTTTCTTGATGTCCTTTCAGAGCTATCTCTCCATAGATGAACCACCTCATCCAAAAAATTAATTTTTAGACCATATTCGAGTACCCTAAAAGCCAAACCGTAATCCTCTGGCATCAATTCAGAGCTAAAACCTCCAATTCTCTCAAAATCCTGACGATACATTAACCATGCTGGAGAAGCAATTGGACATTCTAGGTACACGTCCTTCCATCCATTTCCTGATTTCCAAACGGAGTTGAGCCAGTTTTCATAATTTCTAAATCCTTCTCCAACAACTTGGTCATCTCTAAAATACTTTACCCTTCCCGTTGTAAGGCTACCTCTTTCTACATTGGCAAGCAATTTCTCCAACTTACCGCTGGGCATCAGGTCGTCAGCATCCATTCTATGAATCATATCACCTCTAGATATGCTAAAGGCTGCTCGCAATGCATCCACAATACCAACGCCCTCTGAATCCAACGTTCTAATCCTATGATCCAGCTTTTCATACTTTCTCAAAATAGTATCTGATCCGTCGGTGCTTCCATCATTTACAGCTATCAATTCCCAGTCTGTAAAAGTCTGATTGATGATAGAATCAACACAAGGTTTTAGAAATTCTCCAGCATTTTTTACTGGCATTAAAATACTTATCAATTTGATGGAATTTTGACGCAAAGTAATGAATCTAAATTCAGAATAATGTTGTTCCTTTGAACCAAGGGACTGGCATAAATTGAAAAATTTACACCGATTACTTTTCCGGCTTAACCAAAGCGTATAAGAACAGGCCTCAAATCCAGACTTGTCGGTAAAGACCTCGATTATTCGAGAGAACGTTGGAAGTTCGTGACGTGGAGGAGCCAAATCCTATCATTTTTTGAAGTTTTTCAAAAAATCCAGTCCTTTTTAAATTTTAAGAAACTTTTATTAACTAATCACTCCGCTACCGACCAGGACGTCATCACAGTACCAAGCTGCAAACTGACCTTTTGCTATAGCTTTTTGTGGAGAATCAAAGGCAATCTCGAGACCATCTTCTTTCTTCATAAGATTAGCCTTCACTAAAGGCTGCCTATAACGAATTCTTACTTCATACTCTTTCACTTCATGGTTTTGCATTACATCACTGTCCTTGACCCAATGTATGTCATCCTCTTTCACCAATAGTCCAGGTCTACTTAGACCCTGATGATCTTCTCCTTCACCTACATATACGGTGTTCGTTTCTGTATTTATTTGTATGATAAAAATTGGGTTTGTATAGCCTCCTATATTCAAACCCCTTCTCTGTCCTATAGTATAAAAATGAGCTCCAGTATGCTCTCCTATGACTTTACCATCTTCCTCAGTAAATACATACTCCTCACTTGTGGTAAGTGCATTATCAAAACCCTCCCAGTCTCGTGATATCTCTACCACATTTCCTTTCTTTTCTTTGAGCTGTTGCTTCAAAAAATCTGGCAATTTGACTTTTCCAATAAAACAAAGTCCCTGACTATCACGCTTTTCTGCAGTAATCAAATCTTGCTCCTTTGCTATTCTCCTAACCTCGCTCTTCTCTAACTCACCTATAGGAAACAAGGCTTTACTTAGTTGATATTGATCTATTTGACATAAGAAATACGATTGATCCTTGTTGTTATCAAGTCCTGCAAGGAGTTCATATCCGTTTTCTGTCTGTCTCTTTCGACAATAATGTCCCGTTGCGACAAAGTCCGCTCCTAGTTGCTCAGCATGCTTTAAAAACGTGTCAAACTTGATTTCCCTATTGCATAAAACATCAGGGTTAGGAGTCCTGCCGCTTTTATACTCGTCAAACATGTATGATACAATTCGCTCATAGTACTCCTTGCTCAGGTCTATAGTATGAAAAGGAATCCCTAACTTATCTGCTACCAAAAGAGCATCTTTACTGTCTTCTTCCCAAGGGCATTCATCGCTGATAGTAAAATCTGTATCATGCCAGTTTTTCATAAAAACACCAATGACTTCGTGCCCCTCTTCTTTGAGCAAATGAGCTGCAACGGAAGAATCTACCCCTCCTGATAATCCTACGACTACTCGTGCCATATCTAGTTTCTATTGGTTAAAATAATTGAATACAGATTTTATGTGAACTCTTGCATGTCACAACCTAAAACCCCAACACCTCAAAGCAATTATAGTTCAAACAAATTGCTTCAAATATTGGCTAATTGCTAACAAAATTAGGAAGATTAAGATGCTAGTCCAATTTATTATTAACATTTGCATGATTTGAAAAAAGCAGTCAATAAAACAATTGGAATACTAGGTGGAGGACAACTTGGAAAAATGCTTTTCGAAGCTGGCTCTCCATTAAACCTTTCTTATGTCTTTCTCGAAAATAACCCTGCATCACCAGCTTCGTTGGTGTGCAAGAATCAAGTCGTCGGCTCTCTTCAAGATGAAGAAAGTATAAGAACACTAGCTAATACGAGCGATGTTCTTTCTTTTGAGATAGAGCATGTAAATGTTGACGCTTTGAAAAAACTAGAAAGCGAAGGAAAAAAAGTAATTCCCCAACCAGCGGTTCTTTCGATTATTCAGGACAAAGGACTTCAAAAAGACTTTTATTCTGAAAATGACATTCCAACCCTTGACTACCAAATTGCTACGGTAGACTCTTTAAAAACTGCGGTAGAAGGATGGACAGAAGATAAATTTGTGCTAAAGCACAGAAAAGGCGGATATGATGGTAAAGGGGTGCAATTACTTTCAAAAGAGAAATTCAATACACTTCTTTCTAAAAAAGATGAATCACTTCAAAGTGAAACAGGATATGTATTGGAAAAAATGGCAAAAGATGCTGTTGAAATCTCTGTAATAGTAGCAGTGGGACAAGACATGTCAACCTTGAGTTATGAGCCTTGTGAGATGGTCTTCAATCCCAAATCAAACCTTATGGACTATCTGATCGCACCAAGTAGCCTAAATACAGAATCCATAGAAAAGTGCAAACAAATAGCTCAAAAAGTGGTCACAGCATTCAATAGCCCCGGACTCTTTGCTGTGGAACTGTTTGTTGAAAAAAGTGGTGGAGTATTTGTAAATGAAATAGCACCAAGACCACATAACAGCGGTCATCATACCATAGAATCCGCATATACTTCTCAGTACGAACAGCTGAATCGAATTCTATTGGGACTTCCTCTTGGAGATTGCTCTCTTGTGGTTCCTGCAGCGACTTGCAATATCGTAGGGCCTGATGATGTGAATGGTTCTTACTATTTAGAAAATATAGATGACGTAATGGCAACGTCCGGAGTGTACATTCATATGTATGGCAAAAGCACGACATCCCCTGACCGAAAACTGGGGCACTTCACTGTCTTAGGAAAAGACAGACAAGAGGTAATTGATAAAATGGAAAAAGTGAAATCTCTCCTTACTATAAAAAGCAACTAAATTTGAAATAAATATGTCTGATGTATTAATAATAATGGGTTCCGATTCTGACCTACCTGTAATGGCCGAATCTGCTAAAGTTCTGGAAGAAATAGGAATCACGTATGACCTAACCGTAGTATCTGCTCATCGTACAGCAGATCGTATGTATGACTATGCCAAAACTGCTCATACCAAAGGATACAAAAGCATAATAGCGGGTGCGGGTGGTGCAGCTCACTTACCCGGAATGGTGGCTTCCAAAACCCCTCTTCCTGTAATAGGCGTACCTGTAAAATCAAGCAACATGAGTGGAATAGACTCGCTCTATTCTATTGTACAGATGCCTCCTGGAATCCCTGTAGCTACTATGGCTATAAATGGAGCTAGAAATGCCGGAATACTTGCTGCTAAAATGATTGGCGTACACGATAGTGAAGTGCAAAGTAGAGTAATTGCTTTCGCCAAAAACATGGAGGATACTGTATTGGCTAAGGCCGAAAAACTAGAAAAAATAGGATACAAAGCATACCTAGATGGAATGTCATGATTAAGGTAGGAGATTGTCTAGTATCTGAAGACGTTATAGAAAAAGCCTTTGCTTGTGATGTGCTTGCCTGTAAAGGTGTTTGCTGTATAGAAGGTGACGCTGGGGCTCCATTGGATCCTGACGAAATTGACATCATAGCTCAAAACATTGAAGCTATTAAACCAGAAATGGATAAGACCGGTCTTGACATTCTAGAAAAAGACGGTTTTGCAGAAAAAGATCCTTTTGACCTGATGGATGTTACAACATGCAAGCCTAATAAAGAATGTGTATTTGTAGTACGTAAAGATGGCATATTGAATTGTGCTATTGAAATTGCAAACAAGAAAAGTGACTTTGGTTTCCCAAAACCGATTAGCTGTCATTTATACCCTATTCGATCAGCCAAATACAACGAATACTACGCACTAAACTATCACAAATGGAATATCTGCTCAGATGCCTGTACTAAAGGGGTAAAAGAAAACATTATGGTCTATCAGTTTGCTCAAAATGCATTAGAAAGAAAATTTGGAAAAGAATGGTATGCCGACCTAGAAACAGCTGTTAAAGAATATATTAATCGTTAGAGATTTCCTTTTATAGCGATAAGCTTTCCGTTATAGAATGTTTTTCTTGCCTTTAGACTTCCTTCTCTACAATATTCCTCTTGTACTCCGCTTTGCTGACCATCTGTGAAATTAGAGTTCAGCTTTTTAGACCCACATTCATAGTACTCTACTCTACGTCCATTTTCTCTACCATTAGTAAAAACAGAAGCAATCTTTAGTTGACCAGATTTATAAAAAGTTTTTTGAACACCGTGAAGATGGCCGTTTTGAAATCGTTTTTCTACGAGATATTCGCCAGCATTATCTTTAAATAATCCAGTATATGGCTGTCCATCAACGCAGTACAACTCATTTTGGGTTTCAATAGAATTTTGATATTGTGCCTGAACTTCTGCCATTGCTTAAAGCGACTCTACTTCAAAGTAAGTGTTCAAAAACAAGAATTCCTAATTTATCCACACGTTATCAAAACATGTCTAGCGAGGTGTAAAATAGAAGGCTCGCCTAAGCGAGCCTTCTATTCTATAATATAATCATTAGCTACACCCTGTGGTAGTACCACAGTTTGTACATAAATGACAAGTACCGTTTCTAATCAATGCAAGACTACCACAGTTTGTACAAGGTAACGCGTCTGACGATGTCCCAGTAGCCTGTACTGCGGAACCGCTAGTAGTAGCAGTTGCAGCCTTCTGTGCACTCACAGCTGGTTTTGGCAAAGGTACAGATACGGGTGTGTCTACAACCTTACGAGCAGCTGCCGCATCTGATTTAGCTTGAGATTCAGCTTTAGATGGTTTGATGTGAACTAAATCACTTCTGTTCAAGTACTCAAATCCAAGTAGTCTGAATATATAATCAATGATCGAAGTTGAATTCTTGATATTTGGGTGACCCTCGACCATACCACTTGGCTCAAATCGAGTAAACGTAAACTTGCTTACATATTCATCCAATGGAACACCATACTGAAGACCAATAGACACAGCTATAGAGAAACAGTTCATCAGTGATCTAAAAGTAGCTCCTTCACGGTGCATATCAATAAAGATTTCTCCTAATGTACCATCATTGTACTCACCAGTTCTTACAAATAGTGTTTGACCACCTACTTTAGCTTTTTGCGTGAATCCTCTTCGTTTCCAAGGTAGACGTTTGCGTTCTACGATACTAGAAAGTTGTCTCATAAACTCTGTACTCTTAGAGTTGTCCAAGATCTTCTGAGCAGCTTCCAAGACTTGTTCTTGAGTAAGCTCTGAAACATTAAGTTCTGCAGCACTACCCACAGCATTGTTTACAGCACTGATTGTATCTTCCTCTTCTGTATCTTCCACATCAGATTTGTTGCTCAATGGTTGAGATAGTTTAGAGCCGTCTCTGTATAGAGCATTTGCTTTCGTTCCAAGCTCCCAGCTTAATTGGTAGCAAGATTTAATATCTTCTTCTGTAGCCTCATTCGGCAAGTTGATTGTCTTAGAGATTGCTCCAGACAAGAAAGGCTGAGCCGCTGCCATCATACGAATATGGCCGTGAGCGTGTATATATCTCTCTCCTTTTTCCCCACATTTGTTTGCACAATCAAATACCGATAAGTGCTCTTCTTTAAGGTTTGGAGCACCTTCTACAGTCATCGTACCACATACATAATCATTCGCTTCAGCTATTTCTTTTTTGCTAAAACCAAGAGCTCTAAGCAAGCTAAATCCTTCAGCATTATACTGTTCAGCTGAGAAGCCTAATCTTTGCATTGCATCCTCTCCTAGGACCCAGTGGTTGAAAGCAAAACTTATTTCAAAAGCTGACGCTAACCCAGACTCTACCTTTTCTAAATCTTCTTCATTGAAGCCTTTAGCTCTAAGGGTATCGTGATTTACAGAAGGTGCACCTTCTAATGTCGCGTGACCTTTTGCATAGTTTACGATTGTATTGATATCCTCTTCAGAATAATCAAGGTTCTTCAGTGCCAATGGAACTGACTGATTCACTATTTTGAAGTATCCGCCACCAGAAAGCTTTTTGAACTTCACAAGAGCAAAATCAGGCTCTATACCTGTAGTATCACAGTCCATCACAAGACCAATAGTTCCTGTAGGTGCAATTACAGTTGTTTGAGCGTTTCTATATCCATACTTTTCTCCCCACTGTACCGCTTTGTCCCAAGCTCCAGTAGCAGGACTTAGCAAGTAATCTGGGCAATAAGCTGGGTCAATTCCCATAGGCTTGATGCTAAGACCATCATACTCATCTAAATTGTATGCAGCATATCTATGATTGTTCATCACACGAAGCATGTGCTTCTTGTTTTTCTCATACTGGTCAAATGGTCCCATAAAGCTAGCCATCTCTGCAGATGTAGCATATGACGTACCTGTTAGGATAGCCGTAACCGCACCACCTATAGCGGTAGCTTCTGGACTATCGTATGGTATACCACTTACCATTAAAACAGAACCTAAGTTAGCATATCCTAAACCTAGTGTTCTATATTGGTATGACAATCTAGCAACTTCTTTACTTGGGAACTGAGCCATAAGAACTGAAATCTCAAGAACCACAGTCCATAATCTAGAAGCGTACTCTATTGCTTCCACATCAAACTCTTTTGTTTCTTCATTGAAGTATTTTCTTAAATTCAATGAAGCAAGATTACAAGCTGTATTGTCAAGGAACATATACTCAGAACAAGGATTAGATGCGTTGATCTGTCCGCCTTCTGGGCACGTATGCCATTCGTTTATCGTAGTATCATACTGAACTCCAGGATCAGCACATGCCCACGCTGCAAAAGAGATGTCATCCCATACTTTCTGAGCAGGAACACTGCTAATTGGTTTTCCAGTTGTTCTTGAGATTAAATCCCACTCACCTTCATTCTTTAGAGCTTCAAAGAACTTGTTTGGTATACGTACAGAATTGTTTGAGTTCTGACCTGAAACAGTAGCATACGCCTCTCCTTCATAGCTAGAATCATATCCACCGTCTATTAAAGCTTTTACTTTTTTCTCTTCTTCTTTTTTCCAATTGATAAAAGACATTATCTCTGGATGGTCTAGGTCAAGACAAACCATTTTGGCAGCTCTACGAGTAGTACCACCAGACTTGATAGCACCAGCAGCTCTATCACCTATTTTAAGGAAACTCATCAAACCACTTGAGTTACCTCCTCCACTTAATTTTTCATTAGCTCCTCTTATGGATGAGAAGTTAGTACCTACACCAGAACCATATTTAAAAATACGGGCCTCACGAACCCACAGATCCATTATACCACCTTCGTTTACCAAATCATCGTCTACTGACAAGATAAAACAAGCGTGTGGTTGAGGTCTTTCGTATGCAGAAGTAGACTTCTTTACCGAACCCGTCTCATGGTCAGCAAAATAGTGCCCTTGAGGTTTTCCAGTGATTCCATATGTATTGTGTAGTCCTGTATTGAACCATTGAGGGCTATTGGGTGCAGCCATCTGACCAAGAATACTATACGTCAACTCATCATAAAACACCTGAGCATCTTTTTTAGAAGCAAAGTATCCGTATCTCTCACCCCAAGTCTTCCAACAATCTGCTAATCTGTGAGCAACTTGCTTTACAGAAGTTTCAGACCCAGTAGTACCATCAGGTTGAGGCACTCCTGCTTTTCTGAAATATTTCTGAGCCAATATATCTGTAGCTACCTGAGACCAATCTTTAGGAACTTCTACATTCTCCATCTTGAACACATCATCCCCAGCTGGATTTTTAATTACAGATGTTCTGTACTCATATTCGTATTGGTCTGTTGCCTTTACGCCTTCTTTCGTGTTAAAACGCTTAAATTTCAGTGCGTTTTTCTTGTAGCTTGGTTTCATGCTCATATTGCGATTGTGTTCTTGGTTTTAGTTAAAAATTAAACTCTCTATTTCTTTTCACGTGACCGAAAATTTATAGTGAGTTTTAAGACAAAACTACACCCTGAAGATGGTAAAAATAAAGTATGGTTTTCCACACGATGACAATAAAATTTTTAGGTTGCCCTTTTTTTAAGAGATTTGCGGTGTTGATAACATAAAAAGCTATCAATTTTTAAAATTCAACTGTAGCAAAAGCAAGTCAAAATGGGGCTTTTGCTCACAACAACAAGACTATTAGCATATTACAAAAAATATCAAACCTGTCACTCACTAACCAAAAAATGGTTGCTGTTTTGATAGACCCAGATAAAGCCGATGACCATCAGTTAGATAGCCTTATTTCTAACCCCCATTTTGACCATGTAGACTTTCTTTTTGTCGGAGGAAGTTTGGTGACAGATGGAAGCATGAAATCATGTCTGAAAAGGATAAAAAGCAAAACGGAAAAGCCTACTATCATATTTCCTGGAAGTCCAAATCAGATAGATGATCAAGCTGATGCCATTTTACTTCTTTCTCTAATAAGTGGACGAAACGCAGACCTACTCATCGGAAGACATGTAGAGTCGTCGCACAAGCTTAAAAAGTCTGGACTAGAAATACTCTCAACCGGATACATACTCATAGATGGCGGAAGGACCACAACAGTTTCTTATATCAGTGGCACTACACCCATACCTCAAGACAAGCCAGGTATAGCTGCTGCAACAGCACTTGCTGGAGAACAACTTGGTCTGCGACTTATCTATCTGGACTGTGGAAGTGGAGCAGAGATGCATGCCTCGCATGCTGTAGTGAATGCAGTCAAAAAAGAAGTAAGTGTGCCTGTCATCGTAGGTGGTGGTATAAAAACTGTAGCAGATGCTCAGAATGTGTTCGACTCAGGAGCAGACATTATAGTAGTGGGAAACAAACTAGAAGAAAACCCTGCATTTTTGGGAGAATTGATAGAAGCTAAGCTACAAAAGCAGACAACTTAGGCTTTCTCCAACTCAAAGACTGATATTTCTGGCAAGAACCCTACTCTGCCTGGATAACCCAAATATCCAAAACCTCTATTTACGTATAAGTACTGACCGTTCTCCTCGTAAAGATCTGCCCATTCTGGATACTGATATTTTACTGGACTCCATTTGTAATACTTGGTATCTATACCAAACTGCATACCATGAGTATGCCCTGCAAACATTGCGTCTATAGTCGGGAAGTCCTTTAACACTTCTGCTCTCCAATGACTTGGATCGTGTGAAAGCAGCAGCTTATTTTCGACATGTTCCGCTCCTTTGTATGCATTACTCAAGCTTCCATACTTCGGGAAACGCTTGTGTGCACTCCAGTTTTCTACCCCTAAAATCGCCAATTTCTCACCATCCAATTCTATTACTTTGTTTTCATTCATAAGAAGATTCCATCCCATATCTCGATGATGATTTTTAAGTTTTTCTAAGTTTTGTTGCTTAGTGACTCCGTCCTTGGATGGCCAACGGTAATAGTCACCATAATCGTGATTTCCTAAAACAGAGTATACACCATGTTTCGCCTTCAGTCTACCAAAAATCTCTTTAAAGTCTTCAAACTCCGCAGCTGTATTGTTCACCAAATCTCCTGTAAAAAATATCACATCGGGGTTTTGGTCCAGAATCATCTGTATACCTTTTTCAACTCCAGATTTACTCCAAAAACTCCCTGAATGAACATCTGAAATCTGTACTACCTTAAATCCATGAAATGCTTTTGGTAAATTTTTAAGTTTTAGCTTTTTCCTATGAACTTGATAGTTGTGTGCACCACGAGCTATGCCATAAAGCATAGTGCCAAAAAAGGTGCCGGCTACCAGTGCTCCTGTAGTGACTATGAATTCTGATCTGCTGATGGTTTTTGAAGTTGGTGTTTTGCTTAGCTTATTTCCCGAAAATTTAAAAAGACGCACTAGATCGTCGATTATCATAAAAGCAAACCAAGAAACTTTAGCTAAAAAGAGACCAAACAAAATACAAGCAGCCCACATCATAATTTTACTCTTTGAAGGGTCCGAGGACCAGTATAGCGTACCTATCACAACTATAATTAATACAACAGGAATGATCCAATAAAGGACATTCATAATCAATGAATAGCTAGGAACCCACTTTTTCACCAAGAGTTTGTAGCCCTGAAAAACATAAAAGTCCATGGCAAAAAAGACTATTAGAAAAAGGACAAGAGATACTATTCTAGACATACTTTATATTCGAAACACAATATTCGGCTGTTTGTTTCGCTTTTGAACCATCATTTATATATCAATGGACAGAAGTGTTGGATAGCTCGCTGAACTTTTATATAATTTGCATGTTATTTAATTAATGAACCAAATGGGGATAGAGGAAAACATTAAACAGAAAAGCTTTTCGAGTGAAGTGGAAAAAGCTATGGTCAATTTATCGTATACCCAAAGCTACATGTCGTCTAAAATCAACGCAGCTTTAAAACCTCATAAAATCTCAAGTCAACAATTTAACGTTCTTCGAATCCTTAAAGGTCAACATCCTGACCCTGTGTCCATCAATGATATTACATCTAGAATGGTAGACAAAATGTCTAATGCGTCTCGGCTAGTAGACAAGCTTTGTAAAAAAGAACTAATAATTCGAAGCAGCTGTGCTCACGATAAAAGACAAGTAGATGTAAACATCACTGAAGCTGGACAACAGCTCCTTTTAGAATTAAATTCTAGAATCAGAGAGGTTATAAATGAACATAGCCATCTCACAGATGATGAATACAAAACTCTAAACGAGCTTATGGATAAATTTAGACTGGACTAAGTCTATTCCTCTATAACTACAGTGGCTTCATCCTTGTATGCCACAGAAAAATAACCTAATGCACCGTTGCTAATATTATAATTAGGATTAGCCGGTGGAGCATCAAACGGAGTTCCTCCTCTATTTAATTGTGCATTTCTATCGATGATAAACTGATAGTACTCACGAGAAATCGCAAATTGTTCAACTCTCACGGTATCTCCAGGCTCCACAGTGAATGGAAATGGACGTGGTGTTTTTCCCAATGCTAACTCTTCTAATATCTTTTCAGAATCAAAATCTTCATTCAAATAAGAAACAGACCCAAACTCATCATTGTCTATTTCGGCACCCATCATAGAATCATTCAAGTATGGCTTAAACAAATAATAATCTCCCGTAGCTACGTTTTCTTTGCCTTGAATAAACACATAATACCCTGCAGGTATAAACCCATTATTGTCAGGCAAATAATATGATGCTATAGTGTCAATAGGAAAGGCATTGGGGACAGTCCCCGAAGCGGTATATTCTTCACCATCATAAACTATTTTTAAAGTATATTCTTCTCCTATAATACATCGTTGAGGGTCTGCAGATACAAACGTTCCGGTATCCGTATGATTTAACAAAACATCGCTACCATCGGTGCCAACAATAGATACAGCAGCACTTTCTATAGTAGAAAGCTCGCTTTGATCCAAATATGGTTGGCTAAGAGATAGTTTCACCATCCAAGGCTCATTCACCGTAGATATCAATCCTTCTACAACAAGTCTAGATTCGCCTGACGGTATATCTACGTCTACTATTTTCTCACAAGCTGTGAAAAGCAATGAGGCAAAAACAAGTATTAATATATTCTTCATTTTGGTCTTCAATTCTTAAAATTCAAAGTTCCAGGTTACTGCTGGTATTATTTTAAATAGTGTCGTTTGGAAGGCTGCTGTATTTCCTGCTATCACATTAGCATCTGGGTTCTTTTTCACATCCTCTGCATCTACTTCTCCAAAGCGTATACTATATGGGTTAGCTCTGTTGTATACATTATAAATTGAGAAGTTCCAGCTGCTTTTAAACTTCTTGTCAGGCTTAACTTTTCCTTTGAGAGTTACTCCTATGTCCGCTCTATGATATGCCGGAATTCGATAGTTGTTTCTAACCTCGGCATAGTCCGTATTCCAAACTCCTTCATAAAAATATTTTCTAACTGGTGTAGTAATTGGTTGACCTGAAGAAAACACAAATGACCCTGTAGCTATGAGTCTCTTTGAGAATTTCTGAGTAAAAACAACCGAAAGGTTATGTCTTCTGTCAAAATTGGCAACATATGGGTCTCCTCCACTTATTCCTTCTATTTGT
>JBMYYN010000009.1:0-20371 GCA_049609445.1 Bacteroidia bacterium
CTATGTTTCGTTGGGTTTCATTTTCTAGCAGGTAAATGGAGTTTGGCACCATTGGCTATGCTTATACTTGGTATTCTTCACATCCAAAAATTGATTAGGGCAGAGAATTCTTCTGATTACAATGCCCAACTCAAACTTCTATCTATCGGAAGCTTGATTGTTTCTATCATTTCTACTGCCCACTTTGCTATTTAAGCTGAAATGTACGGATACAGTATTGAGAAACACGATTTACAGTTTTTAAAGGCCGCTAAGACCTCTAGAAATATTTTTAGGACTAGAACTATACACTTGATCAAGTTAATTGATCTCAAGACGGGAAATAAAGGGATAGGAGAAGCAGCTCCTCTTGCTCTGCTAAGCATCGATGATATCCCTGAGTACGAAGATATCCTTAGGGTCAAATTAGATGAATTTTGTGAACATGGAAAACTAGAGGAAACCGACCTTGACAATTTTCCAAGTATACGTTTCGGAATAGAGACAGCGTACTTAGACTTAACTGCTGACAGAGAGGGGAGAATGTTTGACACTCCATTTACGAGAGGAGAACTTTCTATTCCAGTAAATGGCTTGGTTTGGATGAACGATTCTGAAACTATGTATGAAGAGGCAATAGCCAAAATAGAAGCAGGATTTGACGTTATCAAGTTTAAGGTTGGGGCACTTGATTTTGATGAGGAATGCCGAATGCTGGAGAAGATTAGAAACCGTTTCTCAGCATTTAAGGTGACCTTGAGATTGGATGCCAATGGAGCGTTTAAAAGTGACGAAGCAATGGAGCAACTGAATGAACTTAGTCGCTTTGAGATCCACAGTATAGAGCAGCCGATAGGAGTAGGGCACTGGGATTCTATGCAAAAACTGTGTGCAGAAGGCCCTATTGATATTGCACTCGATGAGGAATTGATACCACTCTCGTCTCAGAAGAAGAGGACAGAAATGTTAAAGAATGTATGCCCTCAATACATCATACTTAAACCAAACCTCATCGGAGGACTTGCTATAGCTGATGATTGGGTTCATTTGGCTACTAAGCACAATATAGGATGGTGGGCTACTTCAGCACTGGAGAGCAATGTAGGTTTGAATGCAATATCACAGTGGGTGAGCCAATATCCAGATTTAATCCACCAAGGATTAGGTACAGGTTCACTGTTTTCTAACAATTTACCTAGCCGACTTCAGCTCAAAGAAGGACGTATGAAATATATAGTGTAGCCAATTTTAGTTTAGCTGTACGCTATTAAACACACTTTTATTGCCTTTTGGCGTTTATTTTATCAAAAACTGACATTGGCACAGAATTTTCATTACTTTTGAAAAAGAAGTAAAGTGAAAAAACTACTTTCCATAGCGTTTGTATTATTGATTTCTACTGTGATGAGTTTCGCAGAAGGAGATATCAGACTTGGTCAGAATTATCCTAATCCTACCAAGGAAATAACGTATATAGATGTAGAGTTTAGCTCGTCTGAAGCGACACTTGTACTTTCTAATATCCTAGGCGAAACTGTTCAAATGCACAGATTGGATCACTCTGGTTCTTTTGTGATTAATGTGACAGATATCCCAGAAGGAGTATATTTCTATACGCTTGAAGCTGACGGTCAAAAGGTGACTAAAAGGCTGACTGTGAAGCGATAGTTTATCTCTACTTATATTTTATTCTCGAATGCTTTTACTTTAGAGTAAGTTTAATGTGAGTTAGTTAAACTGTAATTTTCTCACTCCATTCTAATTCTTTTGCTAGTCTAGCGGAGCAAAATTCAATATGTATCGTACGACGTTGTTTTTGATTCTTTGTTTTTGAGCTTTTGTGAAGGATTAGGGGTTTCATTAGCATAATCCCTCCAGCATTGACATCCACATCTGTCGCATCTGTGTTTTCAGTTATAACAGTTTTTTCTTCGTCAGAATGGATTTTTTTATGCGAACCAGGGATTACCTGTAGACCTCCATTTTTATTATTTACTTCATCCAAGTGAATTCTTATGGTAAAGCTTTTCTTTAGAATTTCTTGCGGAGGACATACGCTTACGATCTTGTCTTTAGTAGTCCATCCACTGTACTCGTCTACAGTTACTTTTTTCGTCACATTGATGGTACGGTCTTGATGCCAAGTTACATACCAATTGAGAGACGAACTTTTATTGAAGTAGATTGCCTTAGTTATGAATGCATTCTTATCAATCGTTTTGATAACCGTTTGCAGGCTTTTATTCATCAAAGAGTCGAGCAAATCTGGGTGCTTGTTTAGGAGAGCTCGTTCCGAAATCTTGTTCTTATTGCCTTGAAGTTGTGGAGCTTTGTCTAGGGCTCTTTTTAGTTTTCTGAGATCTCTTAGGCTATATACATTGTTCAGTACAGCATATCCCTTATGCTGTAGCTTTTTGCATGCACCTTTTATATTCTTGGATGAAAGTTCTGTGCTGTAGTTGCTTACGCTTTGAAGAAGTCTGTCATTTATTCGTCTTTGTAGTTTGGCAGGTTCTAGAACTTTTATAGACTCTCCAAAGGACAAAATTTCTTTTTCAAGTTCAAAATTATGTTGAACTTTATAAGTGAAGGTAACACCAAAGCTGTCTCTTTCTATCACTTGCTGTGAATGATGTAGAGGCTTGGTGATGATGTATGGTGCATGTGCATGTTCTACAAACAGCACCACATCCATTAGCTCAGCTTCTGGCGATATGGATACACCTATGGCATTTTGGAAATAAGAAGTGGGATCAAATCCATTTGGCTCTACATAACTGATCGAACTGCGTTCTAGTGCAACAATCCTGTCTAACGCCAGATTCAACAGATTTTTTTCTCTGCTTCGGCTGCCTATTACAAACCACCTATTCCTAAATTCTTTTAGTAAATATGGGTAAAAATCAAAGGAGTTTGCATTTCTAGCCTTGAATGATTTGTAAGTGAGCCTTATAGCTTGCTTTTTTATGATAGAGTTATACAGACTGTCTAAATACTGTAGCCCTTTGAGATTCTCGTTTTTTTCGAAGTCTATTACAGGTTGAGTAGATGTTTTCTGTGAGTAGATGTGATCTTCAAGTTTCTGGACCATTCCATCAAGCTCTCTGAAATGTGAAAATCCCTGAAACTGCTTCATGAACTCGACAGCTTCGGTTAACTTGCTTAGATCCTGTTCTGTCAGAGGGATATTGGTGATGGAGTAGTTTGAGTCTTCGTATGTATAGTACTTTTTGTCTAATACTATTATAGGTGCGAAATAGCCTAATTTATCACTCCTCATTATCTGGATATCTGCTTGAACTGTTCTTTTGCTCACCCCCTTGTCTATACCTTCATACTCATATAGAGCGTTTGAGCAAGCTTCTATAAGATCTTCTAAGGTCCATTTGCGGTATCTGTTCTGCAGACACTTGTCTATAGTCTTATAGCGTATGAGTGCATTTTTATTTACAGACATTTTTCTCAGTGATAATCAGCAAGTTATAAATTTATTTCAAATATATGTTTTTCTACGCAAAAAGACTGCGTAGTGAATAGGAAATCTTTGTGTAACAAAAACGGAAGGAAACATTCTTCGTAGTAAAGAAGAAAAATATTTCGAAATAGCTCAGTGGCAGAGCAGATGACTGTTAATCATCGTGTCGGGAGTTCGATTCTCTCTTTCGAAGCAAAGAATTCCAAAAAGAATTCGATTACGTTCATTCAATAAAAGCGGCCCCCGAACGAGTGGTTCGGGGAGTCCTTTAGAAATGCTCTAGTGGCGAAACTGGTAAACGCAGTGGTTTTAGAAACCATATCCCTTTGGGATTGTAGGTTCGATTCCTGCCTAGAGTACAATGATTTAGAAGTAGCTCAGAGGACAGAGCAGGTAGCTACGGACTACCAGGTCGTGGGTTCGACTCCCACCTTCTGAACTAAATATCTAGATGTAGAGGAGAAGGCTTATCTCGCCTGCCTTGGACGCAGGAGCACGCTGGTTCGAATCCAGCCATCTAGACTTTGTATCTATAGCTTAGTTGGTCAAAGCATCGGGTTTTTAACCCGGGGATCGAAGGTTCAAATCCTTCTGGGTACACAAAAAATTGCGGAGTGAGTACGACTGGTAAGTAGGCGGTCTCATAAGCCGAGGTATGTGGATTCGATTTCCACCTTCGCAACTTTGAGATGGTCTAACGGAAGGACAGATGATTTTGAGTCATTTAGTGAAGGTTCGAGCCCTTCTCTCAAAACTAAAAGGTGCTGTAGCTCAATTGGCTAGAGTCCCCGATTGTCTATCGGGTTGTTGAGGGTTCGAGTTCCTTCAGCACCGCATTTGGAAGTGTCGCATAGCGGCTATTGCAGGAGACTGTAAATCTCCCGCCTTCGGGCATCGATGGTTTGAGTCCATCCGCTTCCACTACCCCAGTATACTGGGAAAAGACAGTACAAGTGGCTTTGGTTAGTCGTGTTGAGAGTATTTCTTTTCAGAAGATGCTCCATAGCATAACCCGGTAGGTGATTATGTCCTGCTGACTACTGTTCATTTATACTACGACGCATAGGTCTCGGGTTCGATTCCCGATATGTCTTTGAGACATATAGTTCAGTTTGGTTAGAACAATGCACATAGGAAAGAGGTTCGATTCCTCTCTTACTTTTCACGTAAGTAACTCAATGGTAGAGTATATGTTTACGCAGGTTCGAATCCTGCTCCATCAAGCGATGGATGGCGGAGTGGATACGCATCAGATTAGGGTTCTGACGAACATTTAGTGGAGTTGTTGATGGTTTCTCCCCAAAAAAAGATTCATCCACTAAAAGGCAGGTGCAACAAGCCGTTGGAAATAGATCCAGCAAACTAGAAGCTCGTATGGGTTGAAATGATTGCTCGAACTACGGAAAACAGTTTAGATGAGCCTTGAGTATGGAGGATACCGTTTGTGTAGGTTTTCTCACTTGAAGGATACCATATGCGTCTCCCTCAACTGAAAAAATTAGCATAAGCTTAATCGATGCTCCGCATTGTTTGAATGCTTGTCGCACTTGGTCTTTTTTAAAATAGGAATGATATAAACAATTAAATAAAAACGAACATGAAAAATGTAAGAATCAACAAAGGTTATGTAGGCTTCGTCTATCGTAGAGGAGAGCTTACAGAAGTACTAACAGAAGGCAGACACTTTGTCAATAGCTTCTTGGACAAATTAGCAATCCATGAAGCCAAAGGGCAGTTGTATTCCAACACGGATATTTCAGAGCTGATAAAGAACCCAGTTTTGAAATCGCTAGTGACACTGGTAGAAGTGGCTGATGGTGAGGTTTGCATAGTTCATAAAAACAAACTTTTTGACTTTGTGATCTCATCTGGTAGGTATCTCTTTTTCAAAAACAATAACGAATATGAGTTTACGATATTGGATACAAAGAATGCAGATGAGATAAAAGATGAAAAAGTGATCAAATATGCTGAAACGAATCTATCTAGTTACATCCGAAAGTTGGAAGTGGCGAGCCATGAAGAGGCTGTTTTGCTTTCTAACGGGGAGTTTAAATCTGTGCTTAAAGGTGGTGTCTATTATTACTTCCGAAATGCAGTCAAACTTGCGGTGAAGCATGTAGACCTGAGATCCCAAACTATGGAGATCAGCGGACAAGAGATGTTGACCAAGGATAAAGCAAACCTTCGTGTAAACTTCAATCTGCAGTATCAGGTCGTTGACACTGTCAAAGCAGTTCTAAAGAACAAAGATTTTGAGAAACAACTCTATCTAGCAGCTCAATTGCTGTTGCGTGAAATCGTTGGAACACTCCAGCTTGATCAGCTCTTGGGAAACAAGGGTTCTATCACAGAATATGTGATGAATAAAATCGGTGAAACAGCGAACATGCTTGGTGTAAAAGTACTGAACGCAGGTGTCAAGGACATCATACTGCCAGGTGATATGAAGGAGATCATGAACCAAGTGCTCGTGGCCCAAAAAAAGGCTCAAGCAAATGTGATCACGCGTAGAGAAGAGACTGCTTCTGTGAGAAGCATGCTCAATACTGCAAAACTCCTAGAGGAAAACGAGATGCTTTTGAAGCTAAAGGAGATGGAATATCTCGAAAAAATCGCTGACAAAGTGGGTGAAATCACCGTTTCTGGTGGTACAGATGTATTAAAACAACTGAGACAGTTGTTTTAATTGAGTAGTTTAGAGAAGAATCGCAGCCTTAGAAATAGGGCTGCTTTTTTTATCGATAAAAACTCAAGGTATATCTTGAAACGATAAGTTCTCAAATCTTTGAGCGTCATAATTGAAATATAATTTCATAAAGTATGAGTAAATCCGGTGTTCTTTTGACTGTCTTGTGTAGTGTTATTTCTCTTTTGGGATATGCCCAAAAGGATTCTCTGTGGCACTTAAATTCTTCTACTTCCAAAGAACAAGGAATAGATTGGGAAGCCGCTAATGAGTATGTGAAGAACAAAAAATCCAATACTGTAGTGGTAGCTGTGATAGATGATGGAGTGAATGTAAATCACCCCGATCTGAAAGAAAGTATATGGACTAATCCCAAGGAAGTAGCTGGCAATGGGATAGACGATGATAGCAATGGATATGTAGATGATGTATATGGTTGGAATTTCATCGGAAAAACAAAAGCAGACAACTTAGAAAAGGCAAGGTACATAGGTGCTCAATCTAATAGGTATAAAGCTATGAAGCGTTCTGAACGCAAGTCAGATACTGCGTATGATTCATTTAAGAAACTGGTAAAGGAGTTTGATAAAGAAGCTAAAAAAACGAGTAGACAGGCCAAGTTTGTAGGAAGAATGGATGGGTATATGACCCAGCTTAGAGATAAGTATGGTGATGAACCTACTTTGAAAGAAGCTCGAAGCATAAGAGCCAAGAGATTTGCTGGAAAAACAGGAAAACTGATTACTAAAAAGGTCCTGAAAAAAGACCCCAAAATATTCAAAGGATTATACGCTGGGATACATCAAGGGTCGGAACAGCTGAAAGTGGCGTCTAAATATCACTATAACAAGGATTTGAATGAACGTAATGAGAATGTTGGTGACAACTATAGTGATGTTACAGAAAAGGTATATGGAGACAATGATGTCAATTACTTTAGTTCAGGTCATGGGACTCATGTTGCTGGAATTATTGCAGCAAATAGTCAAAATAATTTTGGAGCTAAAGGTATATGCAGCGATTGTAAAATAATGAGCATCAGAACTGTACCTGATGGAGATGAGAGAGATAAGGATGTGGCAAATAGCATTCGGTATGCAGTTGATAATGGAGCTCAAATTATTAATATGAGCTTTGGTAATTCAATGTCTTCTCATTCTGAGGTGGTCCTGGAAGCTGTCAAGTATGCAGAAGCTCATAATGTATTGTTAGTACATGCAGCAGGAAATGAGTCTTCCAATAATGACAAGTCCGATAATTTTCCGAATGACTTAGGTTACTCCGGGAGCAATTGGCTTGAGGTAGGAGCTTCTTCATTTATGAGTAGCCCTATGATGCTAGCTGATTTTTCTAACTATGGTAAGGTAGGAGTAGATGTTTTTGCCCCAGGAGATCAGATTTATTCGACATACACAGACAATGGATATGAACCTGCTAGCGGCACGAGTATGGCTAGTCCCGTAGCAGCAGGAGTTGCGGCTTATGTTTTAAGCTATTATCCTAACCTTTCGGCTAAGGACCTAAAGATGATTATTCTGAAAAGTGTGGTTTCCATAGAAGATGCTCAACGCATCCCTGGCTCAAAGGACCTAGATAAGGCAGAAGAGCTTTCTGTGACAGGAGGAATTGTAAATCTATACAATGCTCTTAAATTGGCAGAAGAGTATTCGAAATAAGAATAGATTTATTGAAATAATAGAAGAAAACAATTGTGGAGCTATAGTCATAATTGTATATAAGATGCTTTAATTTTTTTATCGAGCGGAATCAAATGTATTTTCGAAATGTCCAAAGCTCATTGGAGAACTACTTCAATGAACTAATAAAATTTCGATATGCTAAAAAAAACACTCTTACTGAGCTTTTCAATTTTCCTATATGCAACTCAAATAGTTGCTCAATCCTTTGATGGTTATGCACTCTACAATGAGCAAAATAATGGAACAACTTATCTGATAGATAAAGATGGTGAGATAGCCCACTCTTGGTCATGCAATACAAACTGTAACTATACGGTACATCTCAAAGAAGATGGCAATCTATTAAGACAAGGTGTTTCTTCTTCAGCTACATTGAAAGGGGCGGCTTATGGAGGAGTACTTCAAGAGTACGACAAAGATGCTAATGTGGTTTGGGAGTTTTCGTACAGTGGGACAGACTATCAGTCTCATCACGATTTTGCAGTGTTGCCAAATGGCAATGTCCTTCTAACTGCATGGGAGACTAAATCTGCATCAGAAATGACAGCTGCAGGGTATAGTGATAATTCTGCTAAATGGCCGACGCATATCATCGAAGTGCAGCAAGATGGAACCGGAGGAAAAATAGTATGGGAATGGCACATTTGGGATCATCTAATCCAAGATACTGACGCTTCTAAACCAAATTACGGCGTGGTATCAGAGCATCCTGAGTTAATGGACATAAATGTAGCAACTACTGCAAGAAGTGGAGGCCCTGGAGGTAGTAGTGGAGACTGGTTCCACGTGAATGGGATTGATTACAATGAGGACTTAGATCAAATAGTTTTCAGTAGTAGATATCTAAGTGAGATTTTCATAATAGACCACAGTACGACCACAGCAGAAGCAGCATCTCATAGTGGGGGCAACTCTGGCAAAGGAGGAGACTTCCTGTTTAGATACGGTAATCCGTCTAACTACGGGTCTACTGTAGCTCAGAGCATACCCGGACCGGTTCATGATACGAGATGGATTAAATCTGGAAGACCAAATGAAGGTTATATTCAATTTTTTAGCAATCAAGGAGTGTCAAGCAATAGTTCAAGCGTAGATGCAATAAATCCCGTAATGGCTTCTGATGGTTACAATTACACTTTTGAAAACGGGTCCTTTCAGCCTACTAAAGAAGAGTTTAGGCATACGACTTTAGCATACGGTAGCGGACAGTCTGCTAGTGATAGAATGACTAATGGAAACATATTCGTAAACATTTCTAGAAACTATATGTACGAGGTAGATACAAATGGCAATACAGTTTGGCAGTATTCAGCAAGGTCACCGAAGGGGTTCAGATATGAGTGTGCTTACCCTGGTGTATGGGCACTTTTGGGTAGCGAAGGCTGTGGTACGGCTTCTGTAAATAGTATTCAAGAATTAGCCATTTCTGTGTATCCAAACCCTTCACATGGTGTGGTTTATTTAGAAAACGTGCCTAAGAATTTGGGTAGTTATATAGTAGAAATGTACAATGTATATGGTGCTAAAATCTCTTCTTTTGAGGACACTGCCACCTTGGACATAAGAAGTTTGACATCAGGAACTTATATGCTTAAAATAGTATTTGAAAATGGGCAGTCTTATTTCCACAAAGTGAGTCTGGTTCACTAGTACTATGTCTTGGTATAAGTATGTTTTCATTCTGTTTGTTTGGATCAACCCAATGCATAGTTATGCCCAATCCGCGTTTTATGATAACGATGAGATCCAGACAATAAAAATATATTTTGATCAACCCAACTGGGATTACTTATTGGATAGTCTCTACGTACAAGGAGATGAAGAGCGATTGCTAGCCAAAGTCTCAATAAACGGAGAAGATTTTGATAGTGTAGGTGTTAGATACAAAGGCTTCAGTTCGGTAAGCGTGGATAGAGCTAAGAATCCATTTAACATCAAGTTAGACTATATAAAAAAACAATCCTATAACGACATTGATAAACTGAAGCTCAGCAATGTCATTCAAGACCCTTCATTTGTACGTGAAGTGTTATCCTACGAAATTGCACGAAAGTATATGCCTGCTTCAGAAGCCAATTTTGCAAAAGTGTATATCAACGATGTTTATTGGGGTATTTATACGAATGTAGAATCGGTAAATAAGGAATTTTTACGTAAAAATTTTGGGAGCAACGAGTCGCCGTTTTTTAAGGCTAATCCAGAATCGTTAGACCTCAATGGTGAAAATTGTAATCTCAGCAATTCGTTAGGTTCAGATTCGATGGCTTATGTCGGCAGATATGAGCTAAAATCAGACTTTGGGTGGACAGAGTTTTACGCACTTATTGACACTCTAAATAATCATAAGAATCATGTTAGCGATGTTCTGAATATCGATCAAACGTTGTGGATGCACGCTTTTAATTATGCGTTAATCAATTTTGATAGCTACATAGGATATGCCCAAAACTATTATTTGTATCAAGATAATCACGGATTATTCAATCCTATTTTGTGGGATTTGAATCAAAGTTTTGCAAGTTTTCGCTTGACAGATGCTTCTGGTTTTTATAGAGGTTTTTCAGTAGAAGATTCCAAGACTATTGACCCGTTGACTCACCTCAACAGTGTTTCGGTGCATGCTCGACCCTTGTTGCGAAATCTGTTTGAAAACGATACTTTCAAGAGAATGTATTTGGCTCACCTTCGTACCATTTTTGTAGAAAATGTAGGAAGTGGTCTCTACAAAACTAGAGCTCAGGACCTTCAGGATTTGATAGACGAAGACGTGGAGAATGATACGAATAAGTTTTATTCCTATGATGACTTTAGAGACAATTTTACGAGTACAGTGACGGACCTCGTTAGTTATCCAGGTATTGTGGATTTGATGGATGATCGATGGGATTATATTCAGACTATACCAGGTATTTTGGATGCACCTACTGTTAGTGATATTGAAGTATCAAGTGTGGATAGTTTTGCAGTCTCAGCGAGTATAATTGGAGCTTCAAGAGTATTTTTATATCACAGGACCAGTAGTTTGCATCGATTTTTACCTATCCCAATGTATGATGACGGATTACATAATGATGGCGTATCTGGTGATGGAATTTTCGGATGTTCATTGGTCAAATTGGGAGAAAATTTGGAATATTACATATATGCCGAAAATGATGAAAGTGGGAGTTTTTCACCGAAGCGAGCTGCCAAGGAGTATCATGTTTTTAGAGGAACAAAACCTATCGTCATAAATGAGATGTTGGCTGGCAATCAGTCCAAGGGAGCAGATCAGGATGGAGAATATGATGACTGGATAGAATTATATAACAATACTAGTAGCACCGTTGATTTGAGCGGATATCACCTTTCGGATGATGCACTGGATATATCTAAGTGGAGTATAGGAGACACGTTCCTTTTGCCTGATTCATATTTGATTGTTTGGGCTGATAGTGATGTAGATCAAGTAGGGCTACACGCCAACTTCAAGTTATCCTCGAGCGGGGAGCATGTTTTCCTAACAGATGCCAAAGGTGAGTTAGTCGACGAAGCCAATTTTGGTGCTCAGGTGCAAGATGTGTCTTGGGGCAGATACCCAAATGGCACAGGTCAGTTCGTTTTTTTAGAGCCGACTATAGGTTCGTATAATTCAGAAATAGTTACTCCGTTGAACCCTGACGTCCCGCTACCTGAGGTAGTCATTTTTCCGAATCCAGCTCACAATAGGGTGACGGTAAAATCAGATCCAGACGCTTACGTTGAGGTGCGAGTTATGGATTTGTTTGGAAGACCAGTGATAGTCCAAGATATAAGCTCTGAGTACTCGGTTTTAGTAACAGATTATCTGTCAAAAGGTAGTTACTACGTAAAGCTGGTTGCCACAGATAATCGGAGTACTGTTTGTAAACTATTATTAAATTAGAAATGAAAAATCAAAGCATATTTACCCTCATCTTTATAGGTATTGCACAAATCTTATGTGCTCAAAATTTTAAGAGTTTTACGACGGCAGATGGATTGCCAAGCAACAATGTACAATGTGTAGCCGTGGATCAAGATGATATTATCTGGTTTGGCACACAAGAAGGACTCGTGAGCTATGACCGAAGAAGCTGGATCACTTATGATCAAGATTCATATTCCGAATTAGCGAGTGATAATATTACAGCGGTTGCGGTTGCTTCTAATGGTAATATTTGGGTAGGGACTGATGGAGGAGTTAGTGTTTTTGACGGCACACAGTTTACCACATATAAAACTTCTGATGGGTTAGGGAGTAATCGTATAAATTATATCACACCTATGAGTAATGGTGATATTTGGTTGAGTGATTTCAATGGAGCTACAAAGTACGACGGTACTTCATTCAAAGCGTATAAGACTGCAGATGGGTTGCCATTTGGCGGTGTAGAGTGTATCGCTGAGGATATAAATGGAGATGTTATTATGGCAACGGGTCTAGGTGGAATGATAGTTTTTGACGGAACGTCTTTTACAGAAATCACTAAAGAAAGCACAAGTTTGTTGAGTAATAACATGACCGCATTGGCTATTGATGCAACTGGAAAAAAGTGGACGGGAACATCAGATGGGATTTCGGTATTTGGCACTGATAATAGTTGGATAGAAAACCACAGCAGAATTTTCATTATGCCTCCGCCAGATACATTAAACCCAATAGAAGATATACAGATAGATAGCAAAGGAAACGTTTGGGCAGGAGTATACGTGGATTACCTTGTGACAGTTGGAGGAATTTCCAAGTTTGATGGGAGTTCATGGACGGACTATGATGTGTCAGATGGACTAGCTGGCCCTACTGTTCGTAAACTGGCCATAGATAGCAAAGATGATGTTTGGGTAGCTACGAGTGCAGGAGTAACTCTTATAAGTGATGGAAGCGTAGGTATACCTGATGTAGTGCTAGAAAAAGACAATATGTGGCCGAATCCAGCTATAAGCTATCTTAATGTGGAGTTGTATACTTCAGGTGTGACGACTATCGAAATATTTAATGCATTTGGTCAGAAGGTGTTGAGTAGTGAGTTAGGAGCCGAAAAAAGTCTACATAGAATAGATATAAAGGAATTGAGTAGTGGTACATATTTTGTGAAATTAGGAGAAAATCATCAAAAACTTATCGTACGATAGTTCATATCCGAAAGTAGAAAACTGAAATTATTTTTTTCTACGCAAAACTATTGCGTAGTTGTGTTCCAATCTTTGTTGGAATAAAAAAAACAAAGAGATGATAAAAGTAATTTCAACTGAAAAAAGACCAATCAAATTATGGTTAGATGATATAGAGTCTGGTGCTTTAGAACAAGCAAAAAACTTAGCCAACTTACCTTTTGCATTTAGACATATCCCATTGATGCCAGACTCGCATCAAGGATACGGAATGCCCATCGGGTCTATCTTAGCTACCAGAGAAGTGGTAGTGCCCAATGCAGTGGGAGTGGATATAGGATGTGGAATGTGTGCTTTGAGGACAGATTTGACTGAGATTTCCATACCAGAACTGAGAGCTACACTCAAAGAGGCGAGAGAGAGAATTCCTCTTGGTAAAAATTCGCATGATAAAGCTCAAGATGAGTCTTGGATGCCAGCGGGGTGGGAAGACTTGGAGCAAGTGTCAAAAGGGTATACAAGAGCTTTAAAGCAAGTAGGGACACTCGGAGGAGGAAATCACTTCGTAGAAATACAAAAAGGAGATGACGGCTACATATGGATTATGATTCATTCTGGCTCTAGAAACTTAGGCTACAAGGTTGCTGGATATTACAATCGTAAGGCAGAATTGTTAAATGAGAGATACCACTCTTCAGTAACAAAAAAAATGGAGTTGGCTTTTTTACCAATAGAAACTGACGAGGCCAAAGAATACATCAAAGAAATGAACTACTGTATAGAGTTTGCTTTGGCCAATAGAAAGCTGATGATGGCTAGAATGGTGGAAGCATTGACCGCTGTCGTAGGGGAGTTTGTGTATGGTGAAATCATTAACAAAGCTCACAACTTTGCCTCTTGGGAAAACCATTTTGGTGAGAATGTTTTTGTTCATAGAAAAGGAGCTACGAGAGCCAGAAAAGATGAGTTAGGAATGATTCCTGGATCTCAAGGAACTTGTTCATATATCGTTAGAGGATTGGGCAATGCAGAGTCATTTGAATCTTGTTCTCACGGAGCGGGAAGAAAAATGGGAAGAAAACATGCTCAGAGAGAACTCGATTTAGAGGCCGAGAAGGCATCTTTAGACACAAAAGGCATAGTACACGCCTTGAGAAGCAAAAGTGACCTAGATGACGCTCCGGGAGCGTACAAGGACATAGATGTAGTAATGGATAATCAAACAGATCTTGCAGAAATAGTGGTGAAGCTTGAACCTTTAGCTGTTTTGAAAGGATAGTCGTTTAAACGTTCCAATTTCCTGTCCCTGAACATCATTGATGATAGCACTATTTCTCCCACCCGTGCATGGGTCGTTCTTAGACAACGCACCCTCAGAAATTGGTATAAGTTGATGTTTAACAGCCCGTATTCGTATTGAATCGGGCTATTTTTTTAGAGGTTGTTTTGGGTCTATGCCAAATTTTGAACATAAAAAAAGCCCAGTTCAGACGACTAGGCTCAGATATAAGTATTGTATAAAATTCGTTACATCAAAAGCCTAATCAGGCACAGTTCACTGGCTTGATTCATAGGTCGAAATGATATAATGCTATAAAGTTTCATTTTGTTCTTGGCTGCAATGATGCTGAAATATTCTATTAGTCTTTTGTCGTTATTGAGCTTGTGACATAAAAATGATTCTAGTTTTTGGCGAAAAACCGTATTGCTGAGAGTTTTCCAATGGAAATCACCTCTTCTTTTTTGCCTTTCTTTTGCCTTCTAATTTTTGGATTAAAGTCCTTCACATTAATGAAAATAGTCTGAGATAGTTGCTGTGGTCCGAGGTGTCTTCTGTTTAGGTATTCGCTACTCAAACGGGTATAAGCTTCTACAAAGTCAGATGTGTTCTTTATTTCTCTCCCAGCGATGATTTCTTTACTATTGTCATTCTCAAGCTTAAGTCCAAGGGTGCGTGGATTGCACTTATAATATGAGTTTCCATCATCATTGGTAACTAAACTATCAAAAACGAAAAATGGATAATTATCCAAAACGCCTCCGTCAGTCATCACACTAGAGCTAGAGTCTGCGTCTTTCTTTTCAACTAAGGAGCCATCTTCATTCATAAAAACAGCTTCAAAATAGAGTGGGATACTTATGGATATCTTGACAGCATCAAGAATCTTCATATTTGGGTAAGTTTCATGACTAAAAACCTCCAATTTTTGATCTGAGAGATTTGTACCTGTGATGTACAGAAGTTTGACAGGTTTTCCATCCATTTTTAATTGATAGAGATCCTTGAATGTGAGATCCTCCGGAAAACCTTTTGCAAGCATTATTTTACCTAAGTCTTCTATAAATCTGTCTGTTTTATAGTACCCATATTTCTTGCGTAGCCTCACTATTCCGCCAAAAAAAGGCATCCCCACTTGATTGTATTTGCCAAAATTTGTAGTGAGATTAAGGTGACTGATTTCTTTTCCAGAATATCCGATGGCATACATCAACCCATTCATTGCACCTGAACTTGTCCCTGCCACATTTTGGATGCTATCAGTGATGCCTAAACTGTCCAATACTTCAAATGCTCCTGCGTATGCAATCCCTTTCATTCCTCCGCCTTCCAATACCAAATTGGTGAATTGTGCAAAGGAGCAATAAGAGCTAAAAGTCAGAAGTAGAACTATATACAGTCGACGTATCATCTTAGGAACAAAAACGAATTTTAGAAGAAAATGTTTTATGCAAGTATTGCATTACCTATCAAGAAGTATAACAACAATCCTAGAAGGTCATTGCTAGTCGTGATAAACGGGCCAGTGGCTAGTGCAGGATCTATTTTTAGCCTATCCAATACCAACGGTACTACAGTTCCTATTATCGCTGCGAGAAGTATAACTGCAAGCAAGGCTAAGCTTACTGTCATCATTATGTTTTGAGAATTACCAGAGATGAATCCATACCCCATAAGGAGAGCGGCACATACCATACCATTTATTAATGCTACGGCTAGTTCCTTTCCTAGCTTTCCCCATAGTCCATCATTGGAAATCGAGCTATTCGCCAACCCTTGAACCATTATAGAACTGGATTGAACACCGACATTACCAGCCATTGCCATAATCAGCGGCATAAAAAGAGCCAGTTGAACGTTTTTAGCTAGTTCTGCCTCAAAATTTCCAATAACTAACGAGCTTGCAACACCACCTACCAGACCAACTATCAGCCAAGGAAGACGAGCTCTTGTGTTTAAAAGAACAGAATCAGTACTCTCGACGCTCTCAGATATACCTGAAAGCATTTGGTAATCTTTTTCAGCTTCATCTTTCACATAGTCCAGCACATCATCAAAAGTGACACGACCTACTAGCCTATTGAATGCATCGACAATTGGTAGAGCTACTAGATCATATTTTTGCATCGTCGAGGCTACTTCTTCTCCAGAAGTGAAAGTGCTCTCACTGATGATATTGTCATTATAGATAGACTCTACTTTTGTAGACTCTTTTGACAACAGAATTCTTTTCAAAGACACCCATCCGACTAGCTCGTCAAATTCGTCTACGACATAGGTCGTATATACCTGAGAGATATCTTCTGCTTGCTTCCGAATTTCATCTGTACACTGTTTTACAGTCCAGTTTTGTTTCACTTTAATGAGCTCCTTTGCCATTAGGGCTCCTGCAGTGTTTTCTGGAAATTTGAGCAACGATGCTATGTTTCTGCTATGCTCTTTGTCCTCTATGTTTCTAAGGATTTCCTTACCACCTTCCGAATCCATAGAATTGAGAATATCTGCGGCATCGTCAGATTCCATGTATGCAAAGAAGATTTTGGCTATATCTTTATTGTCAAATCCTTTAAGAAACTTGAGCTTTACGTCTGGTTCTAATTCTGTAAGTACGTCTACCTTTTTCTGAGGGTCTAAAAGTGATGCGATGTATACCGCTTGATCCAAATTCAGGTCATCAAAAATTTCAGCAATATCAGCAGGGAAAAGTTTCTCCAAGACTGGAGAAAGCTCTACATGGTTGTCATTGCTTATGAGATCTATAATCTCACTTACTGACTCTTTAGTTACCTCTAGTGCTGACATATTCTTCTATGAATACACACAATTCCTCAAATTGGAGATGTGTCAAATTCTCGGGTCGCAAGGTACTAAATTGATGCGTATTAAAAATCTCTTTTGGGATTATAGAAGATAGACTATTGCTCAATGTTTTTCTGCGTTGACCAAAAGCCATCTTTACGACCCTTTTGATGAGAACTGGATCGGCCTTAAAATCATGTTCGATTCGTTCAGCTTTCACTACTATGCTATTCACTTTAGGTGGAGGATTAAATGCTTCTGGTGGAAGTGTCATCATAGTCTCTACATTGTAGTAAAATGGCACTAAAACACTAAGAATTCCATATTGTTTTTTGTCTTTTGGAGTAGATACAAGCCTTATTCCCATTTCCAACTGAAACATCCCCACCCAACGCTGAATTAGTGAGTGGTTTTCAATGATTTTAAAAACTATTTGAGAAGAAATATTATATGGGAAGTTTCCTATTAGGCTAAAAGTGTTGGAGTAGTAATCATGTAAATTTACCTTTAAAAAATCAGCCTTAATAAGCTCTATTGTTTCAAATTTTTCTTCCAAAAATGTAGCCGCTTCGGGATCGATTTCTACCGCACGAAACTGCTTGGCATCATTCACCATGAACTGTGTTATGATGCCCATCCCTGGGCCTATTTCTAGTACATCTTGAGTCGAAATAGCTCCGAGTCCATCTACTATGGTCTTAGCTGTACTATTGCTCGTCAGAAAATGCTGTCCGAAGTGTTTTTTAGCTTTCATTATTATTCGTTATTGACCCGATGTTGTTAAATGCCCATTCTACGTGTAGATGTGACCGCAGCCATTGGTTAAAATTTTGATTTCCTTCAATATTATTTGAAATCGGAAGACAGCGTATGATCTCTTGGGGACATATTTTATTCACTTTAATCCAGTCTTTTTCGGTGCACAATAATGTTGCACCTTTGGCATTAGACAATAATTGAGTTATGTCAGCATTTTTATAGTTGTAATGGTCTGGAAATTCCTTAAATCCTATTGTATTATAGTTGTTTTCAAGATGGGTTTTAAATACTGAATTGTCTGCTAATGCACTAAAGCCAAAAACGGGCCCCTCAATGTTTAATTTTTGATAATTTATTCTCGAATAGAACATGGGCTTACCTGACCATTGAACCAATTTTATTTTGTCAGGACACTTTGTAAAAATGATTGCATCCGCTCTCTGAGCTCCGGCCCGACGTTCCCTAAGTCTTCCACTTGGCATCAACCAATCTTTGAAAAAAGGTCTGTCATAAGTGCTCAGCAATAAGCTTGTACTTGGTTTAATTGCCCTGTGTTGAAAAGCATCATCAAGAATGATGAGATTAGTGTCAGGCTTTTCTTTCAGTATTCGTTTTACCCCAGCTACTCTGTCCTCACAAACCGCAACAGCAATATCTTCGAATTTAGACTTGATTTGAAGTGGTTCGTCACCCGTCTGAGAAGGCATACCATCTTTTTCCACCCAAAGAAATCCTTTTGTTTTACGGCCATATCCTCGACTTAATGTAGCGATATTATATTCATTTTGTAATTCTCTAATAAGGTACTCTACCATTGGTGTTTTCCCGCTTCCTCCTACGGCTAAGTTGCCGACAGAGACTATTGGGATGTCAAAAAATGTAGATTTTAGTATTCCTATGTCATAGAACCAATTACGTATCGATGTTATCGCCCAATAAATGGCTGATACTGGTGCGAGCAATATGGCAAATAGGTTTTTGATAGATTGCAAAGAAAGCTAAAACTATGTTCTCAATGACCGAGATAATTATCAAAACCTTGTAGTATTTTTTTTCAGTCGTTATCGCCTAATCAATTGCTCCTCAATATTCTCGTCATAGGTCATGATAAACCGATCAATCTTGTTCTCGTCTATCTTGCAGTCATTCAGTACTTTGGATTGCATAAGTTTTTTCACCAAAAGTTTTTTGGTGAAATTATAGGACCTAGTCGTAAGTGATTTTTGTTGTTGAACAAAGATTATTTTGTAGTACAGTCCGTCATTAGGGCCTTCTCCAGTGCGTATGTACTTTAGTAGTACTGTGTGATTTTCATCTAGAGTCGTTACTTCAACATGAGTAGGTCCTTTAGTATAGGTGAGACATTCTGTTCCATCCACAGTCACCGTTCCATCTTTGTACTGGATTTTTTGAGCGTAAGACTGCAGAGAAGCAAGAAAGATTAACGATAAAAAAAGTTGTCTGAGTAACATAATCCACGAATATAGTTGATATAGAAGATTCAAGTTAATCGAGTAAACTATTCCTACTAACTTTGCCTTATGCAGATTGGAGATATAATTGACCATTTAGAGTCGGTGGCACCGGCGGACCTTCAGGAGAGTTATGACAATAGCGGATTGATAGTGGGTGAAAGGTCTACTCTCGTCAACGGGGTTCTGATAAGCCTAGACTGTACGGAAGATATAGTGCATGAGGCCTTGGCCAAAGGATGCAATTTGATAGTTGCTCATCACCCTATAGTATTTATTGGATTGAAGCGATTTAACAATGCAAACTATGTGCAGCGAACGGTCCAACTGGCTATAAGGAATGACATAGCGATATATGCGATTCATACCAATTTAGATAATGTGTTTTCTAGAGGCGTGAATGGTAAGATTGCTGAAAGGCTCGGTTTGACCAATATACAAATTTTGGCACCTAAGAGCGGTAGACTTCTTAAACTTGTCACGTACTGCCCGTTGGAGAATGAAGGGGATATAAGGAACGCACTTTTTGGTGCAGGAGCTGGCCATATTAGCAAGTATAGTGAGTGCTCATTCACCTCATATGGCAAAGGGTCTTTTAAAGGAGGAGAAGGAGCTAATCCGGCAATTGGAGAGGTAGGAGAGAGACACGTGGAGAATGAAGCTAAAATAGAAGTGGTGTTAGATAAGCGAGATAAACGGAAGGTTTTTGAGGCTTTGATCGCCAATCATACATACGAAGAAGTTGCATATGAGATGTACGAGATGCTGAATAGTGCACAAAGCATAGGTAGCGGAATGATAGGTGAACTACCTGAAAGCTTGCCTGCAACAGAATTTCTCCAGCACCTAAAATCAAGAATGGAGCTAAGCGTGGTAAAGTATACAGATACTCAAAGGGACATAAAAACGGTCGCCTTATGTGGAGGCTCTGGGCAATTTTTACTTGGTACAGCTATGGGGTCGGGTGCTGACGCATATATATCCGCAGACTTTAAATACCACGAGTATTTTGATAGTGAAAATAAAATCATGATTTGTGACATTGGGCACTATGAAAGTGAAAAGTATACAATTGACTTGTTGTATGATATTTTGAGCAAAAAATTT
>JBMYYN010000010.1:0-20084 GCA_049609445.1 Bacteroidia bacterium
GTGTTCATAGTTTGATACTTATTATCCAAATGTAAGGTAAAAATTTAATCAAGTCGGGAACTTGTTGAACTGATTTTAACTCGGTATGTATACTTATCCAATAGGTCAGAACCACTAATATAGAAGTTGGTGTCTATGTTTTCAACGTAGTAAGGGACTTTTATGTAACCCAAGAAATCGTTGTCTTTGATTATCGCATCTACCTTTGATTTAGACTCAAGTGCATTGTATCCCTTCTCATTGATGAGACTTAGTAGCTTATTGTGAGTTGAGTCTTCACTATTGTCGTCATCTATCTCTGTAAGGCATATCCATACTTCACAGTGATCGCACGGTCCTTTAGTAGAAAGGTCTATGTCATCGAAATATTCGGTCTGATGAAGTGAGTCGAAGACAATTTGGTCGAGATAATATCCGTTGAAATACCATTTGTCTTCTATCTCTGTACCAAAGAAAATACTTACCAATATTTCATCATTTTTTGTGGATAGTACGGATCTGTTTTCGCTAAGATCGAGAGCCGTAATAGATTCTAGTTTCCATGGTTGTTGTAAGCCTGTATTTGCATTCCGAGACTTACATCCCGCAAGTGCAATGAGTAAAAAGACGATAATGTGCTTTGACATGGCTATGCAGTCAAAATTAAGGTAAAAAAAACGGTCACTTGAAGAGCAAGTGACCGTTTCCTTTAATTATAGATTTTTCTTTACTTCTTCTTGCTGCAACATCCAGTTTTGGTGCCACAAGCTTTCACTTCTTTCGGTTTACAACAATTTGCTAGTTTTGCTTGACTAGCCTTGTTTGCTGCCATCTTATCAGTAGCGTATCCAAGGGTACTGATAGTTTGGTGTATCATGTCTTCCGAGACTTTTTTGTCATTGTATCTTACTGTAAGTACTTTGGTTTCCTTATCCCATTCTGCGAAAGAGATTCCTGGAAGATCAAGAGCGGTTTCTATCTTGTCTTTACACTTTCCGCACTCTCCTTTTACAGTTATTTTCTTTGTGATTGTCTTGGCAAATACACCTACTGTGCATACCATCAATAATGCTAAAAATATGTTTTTCATGTTTTGTTTATTGTTATCTAGTTAATGTTTTTATTTAAACGGGTTTGAATATCTCTCATCATTGAGATATGTGTCGTCAGTTAATGTCTTCAAAAATGATACCAAAGCAGCTTTGTTAGTCTCGCTCAAATATACAGAATCTTTCAGGGCGTGCATGTTTGGACTGTCAGATAAATCTGCACAGCTGTTGTCCATTGGGCTTAGGTAGAATTGTACTACTTCTTCAAGAGAGTTGAATCGGCCATCATGCATGTAGGGGCCACTAACCTCTACATTTCGTAAAGACGGTGTCTTGAACCTACAGTCGTCTTCACTATTTCCGGTGAAACCACCTCTTCCTTTGTCGTCATTTGCTGAAGAAAGGCCATTGCTCAGAAATTCTCGTCTCATAAATAAACTGCCCCCATGACAGTGAAAACAATCCGCTCCATAGTTTACAGGAGAATTCGGGTTTATTTCTTCTTTTAACGGAATGGCTTCTGAGTTGAAAATGATCTGACCTATTTTTTCTTCAGCTGTGAATGTCTCTAGACCAAGAACCACACGATCAAACTTTGAATTGCTTGAGATGATGCTGTTCATGAATTGCTCAAGTGCTTTGCCGACATTTTCTTCATCTATTTCTGTGATGTTGAATGCTTCTTTAAAGCGACGAGTATATTCCTCCGAGTTGTTTAGTTTGACTAGAAGATTTCCAATAGTCTCGTCCATTTCCAGAGGATCTTGAATGGGCATAACGGACTGATGTCTCAATATGTCTGCACGGCCATCCCAGAAAAATCCATCAAGGTGCCACATCATATTAAATATCGGCATAGAATTTCTTCCGCCTTTTAGCCCTCGTATTCCTGTACTGAATGCTTCTTTGTTATCAGTGAAAGCATCCGCTTGGTTATGACAAGAAGCACACGATTGTGTACTGTCTGCACTTAGTATTGGGTCATAAAAAAGCATTCGTCCTAGCTGCACACCCTCTATGGTCAGTGGATTGTCTTTAGGCAGTCGAGCAGGAGGAAGTAGAGTGTCGTTCAGATACTTAAATGTGTAGGCTGTTGTTCCAAAAGGAATATTTGGAACTTCATTTACTACATCCTTGCATGAGAATACACCCACTACAATAAGTACATAAATGGGTATATGTTTTATAAATCTACTCATGAACACTATTTAGGGTTAGAACATCTACCATATTAGCTATTAATCTTTTAGTCGTTTCATCTTCTACATTGTGTGTGCTCGAACCGTCTATGGCTATATTGTAGAGATTTGGGTTTCTGAATATCTCTGCGACATTGTACGTTAAATCTGCGTTTAGAGCTGGGTATCCTTTAGTGAAATCTATAGGGAACTCAAAATCTATTTTATTTTGTGATCCCGCTAAGTGAAAAACAAAGCTTTCATCATCACTTTTGGTCTTTCCTTCTACAGCTGTAAAAATATACCCGCCTTGCCAACTCCAGTGCAATGAGTTGTTTATAGGAGAGAGTGGATGGTCTGTATCATAGAAGTTTGGGTTTCCGTGATTAACAGCAGAATCTAATCCTATAGAGAATCCTATGGCTTTATAATTTCCCATTGGAATGTTCTCTAGTTTTACAGATTCTTTTTGACCTCGTACATCTATTAGTCCATATTGGTCCTTTAAGTATTGTTTAGTGCCATCTTCATTTACTAAGTAGAAACCTCCTAGTATGTATGAAAGTCTTCTGAAGATCACAGGCTCATTGCTAGGCAAAACGAAGTCAAATAGAAAATCAATATCAACTGAGTCAAACTGGTGATCTATCGTCAAGTTTAGCTCAGATACTTCTATTTCTGGTTCGGGCTCTTCGTCTGGCTTGCAGCCAACATTAACAAAAATTAGGGCTGCGATTGTAATATATAGTAATTTTTTCATTTCGGTGATTTTATATGTTACGAAGATACTTAGAATGAAGTTGCTCTTTTGTAACCTTTAGCACATAATTCAGACCAGTTTCCTCCATGTTTTGTTGTCTCGTGTCTAGTTTGCTTTTAATCTCCATCTAAATCCACCGTAAAACATTCTCCCAAATATTGGTCCCCATACCAATCCAGCGTCAAAGTTTTGGTGAAAAGGATTGGCTGCTTCTTGTATAGGGTTATTCTGTTTATAGTTCAATATGTTCTCCGCTCCTAAATACACTTCGAATTGCTTTTTGAAGGTTTTACTGATTTGAGCATTTATTAAGAAGAAGTTTGGAGACATTTTGTCTTTTACTTCGTGTGTAGTGTTACCATAAATTGTATCCTTTGCACCCGCTATACGCTGTGGCCCATACCAGGTTGTCGTTGTGCTAAATTGCCAATCGTTTCTCGTTTTTTGAGTGATGTTTATAAATGCTCTGTTTCGCGATATAAAAGGTTTAGCTATTCTTCCTGTCTCACCCATGTATTTGGTCTGTACGTCAAACATTCTGTATGCGAGTCGGATGTCAGTACGGCGGGCGGGTTCCAGGTCGAGTTGAACTTGGAAACTGTTTGCTCTGGTTCCATCCTTCATATTGTAAAATGATGCCTGTCCTTTGGTCTCTCTATCTACGACCACTTCTTGACTAAAAGTCGTATTAAAGTAATCTAACCCCAGAGTTGCAGGCATGTACGTGAGTCTAAATTTATGCTCAAAGCTTAAACCGGAGTTCAGAGCAACTTCCTGTTCAAGTCCATAAGGAAGACTGGAATCAGAGAATATGAAGTTCATCGTTCTGCCACTAGCAAAGAGAAATTGGTTTTGTGAAAATGGATTGCTAGTTCTCCTACCTGTTCCAGAAGAAAAACGAATCGATGTTTTGTCTTTATTAAATCTATATTTTCCGTGAAAACGAGGAGTTACAGAAAGTCCATATATGGAGTTGTAATCTGATCTAATACCAGCTACTAGACTGAATGTTTCTTTTGGCTTGTAGGTGTACTCAAAGAATACACCTGGTACGGTTTCTTCTCTTTCAAATCTGAATCCATCATATGTTTCTTCTATTCTATCATATAACAGAGATACACCGGTTTGATACTTGTGGTTTGTATTATTTATATAACTCTCAAAAAGCAGGTTTACATAACCTTGATCAGAATGGGCATCATATACTTTGTTTTCTATGCTAGAACCATATGTGCTTGTCATTTCAGAATGATTAAAATTGAATTGAGAACCGAAGCTGGTATTTTCACGCTTCTTGAATGATTTTCCAACTTTTACAAATGCGTCAATCACCTTAGAATCGATATCTATACCATAGCCCTGCGACTCATCATCAAAGTATAGAGCCTGTCCTCCTTCTTGATTATTCTTATGAAAACTTACGTTGGCAGTACCCTCTAGTCCTTTATCTGTATACATCTGCCATCTGTTCATTATTTTGAAATCTTGCCCAAGTGGCATGTCCAAGAACCCGTCATCGTTTCTATCAAATTGAGCTCCACGATATCCATATCTAGCTAAAAGGGATGTAGCTAGATGCTTGTTGATGTCTTTAACATACATCAAATCAGTTTCAGCTCTACCACCCGAACTTACAAACTGATCCAAAAGGAATTTTTCCTCTCCAAACGGTTTTTTGAGTTCAATGTTTATTTGACCAGCTATGCTTTCGTATCCGTTGACCACGCTTCCGGCACCTTTTGTGATTTGGATTCCGTTTACCCAAGCAGCAGGAATGTGGCTAAGTCCATAGTAAGAGTTCAAAGTCCTAACTGAAGGCATGTACTCTCTACCAATGAGTGTGTAGAAACCATCGAGACCCAACATTTTTATCTGTTTTGTACCTGTGACTGCATCACTGAAACTGACATCTATCGCGGGAGCATTTTCGAAACTCTCTGATAGATTACAACAAGCTGCTTTTTGAAATTCTCTTTCACCAAGCACTACTGTAGTTCTCGGGCTTAGTCTAGATAGTCCATAAGAGAATCGTTTTGCAAGAATAGTAGCGGTATTTAGTTCATTGTCTTCTTTCAAAACGAAGTTTATGGGAGAAGTTTCGTCTTTCACCTCAATGGTATCTGATTTATACGAAGCGAAAGAGGCTATGAGAAAAGGGATATCATGGTGATGTTCAATGATGAAATTCCCTTCATTGTCCGTAAATACACCTGATTTTTTTCCTTCCCAGTGGATGAATGCACCGGCTATATTGTCTCCGTTTGTGGTGGTGACTTTACCTTTTATATCTGCACCTTCGTGCTGTGCTGATGCTCCCATAGAGAGGAGACTCAAAAGCACCAATATGTTATTTTTCATTGTTTATTTTGTTTTATTTATGTGTTTTTAGAAATGAGAATTGTTTGGAAACAACTCTATTCTAACATAAAAAAACTTGAAATAAACTGATGTGTGGTGGAGGTGGGATGATACACGTGTTTGATAAAACACCTACATCTCGATGAGTAGATTGTTGAAAATACCCAGTTCTAGGTTGATCGAAGAAAAATGCATCTGGAGCAGTAGTTTCTTGACTTATACTAAGATTTTGATAAACAGGGGATTGAGTCAACTCCGTGCCGTCGCTGCACGAGGAGTCATTTTCCATGTCGCAGCAGTCTGTAACATTTAAATTGACTTCATGAGATAAACCTACGCCTTGTATATCACCACAACAATGCGTTAAGTCTATGTGAAATCCTAGTGTTGGAATCACTAACAAAATTGAAAATAATATGGAAAGTATCTTTTTCAATGCTGCAAATATATGTAAAACAAAAAGGCTGTATACAAAACGTATACAGCCTTTTTAAATGTCTAATGTCGTTCTGCTAAAATTTGTATAAAAATCCAAGTCCAAGTAGACGTTGTACTTGCATTTTAGGACCTCTTCCAAGTTCGGCTTCTATAGCATCTATCTGGTTATGATCGTACTTGATATTCGTAAATACTTTTGCACTTAAGAATTTAGTAAGCTTCATGTTGACGTCAGTAATCCAGTCAACATCCGTATTAAGCCTATTGTCTTTGTTAGCGTCCGTTAAGTTGTTGAAAAGGTCTAATGTAGATTTTAAGTTTACTCTTTTACCCAGGTCTTTGTTCAACGATGCTTTGAAAAATGCACCAAACTCAGGTCTGAAGTTTTCTTTATAATAGAAGTCACCATTCTCATCTTTGTCTCCTGGAATGTATGATCTAGCTGCTGCTATGCTGTCATTATTTACTATAGTGAACTTCCCAGTAGCCGGTGATAGGTAAAGAGATAGATAGTCAGTCACTTTGAAATCAAATCCTGTAGAGGCAAGTATTGTAGCAGGAGCTAAGAAGTTAGATATTTCTTTACGGTCTTCGTCAGCAATAGATTCATCTGAAAAATCGTATCCTGGAGCAAATTGAGACTTAAAGTTCACAAGTGCAGAGTAGTTGATTTTTTTACTAATCCCGTAACCTGCTTTTGTAAGTAGGTCAATTCTGTCGTCGTTTTTTCTAAGTTCAGCACCCTCATTTTGGATAAAACCGTATGCCACATCTAAGTTGTTGATCCACTCCAACTTGTCATGCTTGTAGTTTCTGAAAAGGTTACCGTAAGCTGTTATCGAGTTGGAAGATACACCCCCAGCGACCCAGTTTGTAAGACCAAGAGAGTTGAAATTTAGACCAGTGAAGCCGCCTTTTTTCCATTTCTCTACTGGAGTGAGTTCAGCTACTTTAGCTTTTAGGGTTTTTACTTTTTCTGCAGCTTCTTTTAAGCTTGCTTCCGCTGCTGCGAGTTCTTTCTTTTTACTATCTAAGTCACTGTTTTGAGCTTGAATAGAAAGTGAAAAAAGAATAAGGGTAATTAAAAATGATATTGATTTATTCATTGTAATGTTGATTTGAATGTTAGACGAAAGGTAGAACCTAAGGTCACAAAAGGATTAAAAAAAAGTGAATATTATTCAAATGAGATGAGAATTTGATTCTTCTCAACTTTGTCTTGATTGGCTACAGAGATAGATTCAATGACTCCAGATTGAGGGGATTTGATTGCGTTTTCCATTTTCATAGCTTCTAGAACGAGTAAGTCGTCACCTTCCTGCACTTCTTGACCTTCTTGTACCAAAATGTCCAATACAAGCCCAGGCATCGGTGCTTTCATGTCCTTCAGTTTCTTTTTGCCACTTTCCATTCCCATGGATTTCAATAGCTCTGCTAATTTGTTGTGCAAAACAGATTCGACTCTACGGCCGTTGATGGAGATAGATAATTTTCCAGAGGCAGTATCTTTACCAAGTACTGAGATGTTATACGTTTTATTGTCAGTTATCAAATTGAAGTCGCCATCTGGAAGTTTGATTAAGTCATAATCCACTTTATGCCCATCCATTTCGATTGTTCCTTCGTTTTTTGTAACGTCAAAACTGCTGCCGTTTACTTCTATTTTAGCCATTGTTGGTGCAATATTACTAATACTTTGTCATAACCACACCTAGTGGTTTCCTCTCTATATTGGGCACAAGAGCTTCGTTTGCCGCATAGCCGACTGGAATAAGTAGGTACGCTTTTTCATTGGTAGGGCGACTCAACAGTTCTGCAAGAAAATTCATAGGACTAGGAGTATGGGTGAGACTAACGAGACCAAGCTGATGAATGGCGGATAAAAGAAATCCGCAAGCTATTCCTACACTTTCATTGACATAGTAGTTTTTGGCCTTGCCGCCATCTTCTTCTAGGTCATAAGATTTTTTGAAGACAATGATAAGGTACGGAGCAGTTGTGAGAAATTCTTTGTGCCAATCCGTTCCGAATTTCTTCAGGTCTTCAAGCCACTCTTTGCTCATCCTGCCGTGGTAATTGGTGTATTCTTCTTTTTCGGCTGCTTCTCGAATTTTGGATTTAAACTCTTCAGTACTAATAACACAAAAATGCCAAGGCTGCTTATGAGCCCCACTAGGTGCAGAAGCTGCTATTCTTACGAGGTTATTTACTACTTCTTCCGGGATTTTTTTGTCTGAGAATTCTCTTATGCTTCTTCGACCTTGATATAGCGAATTTAGGTCGTTGCTCTTTTTGATTATTTCGATTTCAGACTCATTTGAGATCGGATGTGTATATGGAGAAAATCCCTCTTGCATTGCACAAATGTAAGAGGGAAGATGATAAGATTAAACTCTTTCTATTTCTTGATAGTTCATATGCCTAAACTGATCTCCAAACTCTCGGAAGGATTCAATATTTACATTTCCTGAAGCATAGATGCTAATTCCAATAAATATGGCAAGACTAATAAGCCAAGCAAGGAAGACACCCTTAGCGTTTATGTTGCTTTGGTAGCCAAATATGAATTGAAGTATAGCATAACAAGCTGTGCCTATAGGAATGAGAACCAAACTCAAAAGTGAAATACTAAATATCCAATTGAATGAAGGAGACTTGAGTAGCGAAGGTGTATTGAAAGTATCTCCTTGATAATGGAATTCTAAACCTCCCGTGGCGTTGGACAATAATGCTACAGATATGGCTATACCTATTATAACTAGGACGGACAAAACTCCTGCACCGAACAACTTGGCAAAGAATTTGAAAATCCGATCGATTCCATTCATCACGCCGGTCGTCGTTGAGTTAAAATTAGAATTTTTTTTTAAATCATTGGAGATTCTGTTTGCTTCATTTTTAACGCTATTTGCTACACTGTGGGCCTCATTACGAATATTGTTTGCGATATCCGAAACAGTGTTTGCATCACCGTACATTCTATATCTATCTTGAGCTGTTTTGGCTTCTGGCATAGCAATCCAAAGTACTATGTAAAGAATAAGCGGGACTCCAGCAGCAAATACCAATAGTACCGTAATTATACGAACGATACTGGCGTCTAGTCCAAGGTAAGCTGCTATTCCAGAGCATACTCCACTTAGTACTCTGTCGTCTGGATTTCTAAAGAGTTTCTTAGACTTTGAGTTTGGGGCTTGTCTGTATTCTTGTTCTCTGTCCTGCTCCTCATCTTCTGTCATTTCTTCTGGTGTTCCCATGAGTTCCACTGCTTCTTCCACATGAGCCATAGTGATGAAAGAGTTGCCATTTTTGGTTTTGGTATAAAATAATTCGGCTATTCTAAATTCAATATCAGAAAGAATCTCATTTCCGCTTTCCGTGTTTTTAAAATGTTGTTCAAGAGATAGTAGGTATTTGCTTAAGGCGGCATACGCTAACTCGTCTATGGAGATGGCTTGTCCAGCAAGGTTAATTTGGATTATTTTATTCATTTGGTTTCGGTGATTTTAGTTACAGATGACTTTAGTTCAGACCATGTTTCTGCAAGCTGGTCTGTAAATGCTTGTCCTTCTTCGGTTAGCGAGTAGTATTTGCGAGGTGGTCCTTGGTCGCTTTCTTTCCATTCATATTTGAGTAATCCGGCATTTTTAAGTCTAGTGAGTAGAGGGTACAAAGTTCCCTCCACTACTATGAGTTTAGCCTCTTTTAGATTAGCAATGATGTCAGAAGCATACACTTCTCCTGCACTAGTGAGCGTGAGTATACAGTACTCCAGTACGCCTTTACGCATTTGTGATTGTGTGTTCTCTATCTTCATATTGTTATGCAAATATATATCCATAAAAAGGTACTATGCAAAACAAAGTACTATATTTTTACAAAATAACGCTTTTGTCCGATGAAATTCAAAAAAGTAAAACGTTAATAAGTCTCTAGATTATGGAGAATAATTGGCTTTTTGTTACACGCAAAAAATGTACTTTTGCCACTCGAAAAATTATGTCAGTTTTAGTAAACAAAGATTCTAAGATAATCGTACAAGGATTTACCGGTAGTGAAGGAACGTTTCACGCTGGTCAGATGATAGAATATGGTACACAAGTAGTGGGAGGCGTTACTCCTGGGAAAGGTGGTCAGACTCATTTAGACAAGCCAGTTTTTAACACTGTGGCAGATGCAGTGAAAGAAACTGGAGCAGATACAAGTATCATTTTTGTACCGCCTCCGTTTGCAGCAGATGCAATTATGGAAGCTGCTGAAGCTGGTATAGGTGTTATAGTATGTATCACTGAAGGTATTCCTGTAGCTGATATGGTAAAAGTGAAAGCTTACATATCTGACAAGCCAAGTAGATTAATAGGTCCAAACTGCCCAGGAATCATCACGGCTGACGAAGCTAAAGTAGGAATCATGCCAGGTTTTATCTTCAAACAAGGTAAAATAGGAATCGTATCTAAATCAGGTACACTTACATACGAAGCAGTGGACCAAGTGGTGAAAGCTGGTATGGGATGTAGTACTGCGATCGGTATAGGTGGAGATCCTATCATCGGGACTTCTACCAAAGAAGCGGTAGAACTATTGATGAACGACGATGAGACAGATGGTATTGTTATGATTGGAGAAATAGGTGGAGGTATGGAAGCCGAAGCTGCAGCATACATAAAAGAGCATGGTACTAAACCTGTAGTTGGTTTTATAGCAGGAGAGACTGCTCCAGCAGGTCGTACAATGGGCCACGCAGGAGCTATAGTAGGTGGGGCAGAAGATACTGCGTCAGCTAAAAAAGCTATAATGAGAGAGTGCGGAATACACGTTGTAGATTCGCCAGCAGGTATCGGTCAAAAAATGGCTGAGGTTATCAAATAAGACTACCAAAACTTAAAACGAAATATTGAAAAGGTCTTCTGGAAACAGAAGGCCTTTTTTCTTTACCAGAATACTGGGTTGCTAATAGAATCTTCTTTACGCTTAGGTTTTTCAGGAGGTGTACCATACATATATCGCAATCCAAACCTGAAGCCATATGCATGCCCAAAGTTGGTTCCTGATGTATGCTGAGAATTTGAAAATAACATTTGAAAACTTCGTTCAAAGTGGATATTCCATTTGCAATGAAGATTTAGTTTTAGCCCGACATTTGCTCCAAGCCCATATTCGATGTAACTATGAGTTAGTCGATCAAGATATGAGTCGAAATTTTTCTCATACCCGTTTTTTAGATTGGGAACAGAGCTTGAATCGGGGTTAGTATATAGATTCCCGGAAAAGGGTATTCGCAAATTTGGATAAATAGATGTGTAGGCTTTGAATCGTCTTAAAAACGCAGGAGTATTTAGAGTCACTTTTGGAGAATAACCCAAATGATTTGAAATATACCTGTATCCTTTATTAGTGTAATTTGCTTCACCTATCTTTTGAAAACCGTAATGCCGAATATTCCGTCGCATGTATTCGATGTCATGAGAAACCTCCAGTTTTCTCTTCCATGGGTTTTCAGAAAAATGAAATGGTTTGAATGTGAATCCTACACTGTAAAGATTTATATAATCTCTGTGATAGTCGTTTGGGGTCCAGTTTTTTAAAACATGAGCCTCGTAGTTTTTAGATGGGAAATCAGCGAAATATGCCAATTGATCTGTGTACGGTTCATCATAAATCGATCCTCCGGCCCGAATATCATATCCATGTAAATACCAATTCTTCCCCAAAAAATTAATCTCCTTGACCTGAGAAAAAGAGAGTATAGGAAAAAAGGTTATGAAAATGAAAAGGAGTCGCACGTATCAAATATACGCTGGACGTATGATTTTTATTGCGAAAGCAACTAAGCTTCTACCATAGTAGGGACCTCTCTTGGTTGCTCTTGTTGAACTCTATCCACTATAGCTTTGAGGTGAGCAGGTGTAGTCCCACAGCATCCTCCTACTATGTTAAGAAATCCACTGCTTGCAAATTCTCCTACTATTTCACTCATACCTTCTGGTGTTTCATCATATTCGCCAAATTCATTGGGCAATCCAGCATTAGGGTGTGCAGAAATTCTACACCAAGCCTTATCGCTAAGCTCTTTTATAAATGGACGCATTTGATCAGCACCCAAAGCACAGTTGAGCCCAATGCTCAATGGGTTTGCATGATTTACACTATACCAAAATGCTTCAACCGTCTGACCGCTAAGTGTACGTCCACTTGCATCAGTTATGGTCCCGCTTATCATTATTGGGATTTCCTCCTTTCTTTCTTCACGTAGCTCCATAATAGCAAAAATGGCTGCTTTTGCATTGAGTGTATCGGTGATGGTTTCGATGAGTAATAAGTCAGCTCCGCCATCCAGCAATCCTTTAGCTTGTTCTTTGAATGCAGCATGTAGTTGGTCGAAATCAGTAGCTCTAAAACCAGGGTTAGAAACATCGGGAGACATTGAAGCTAGCTTTGTAGTAGGTCCCATAGAACCTGCCACAAAACGAGGTTTGTTTGGTTCTTTTTCTGTAAATGAAATAGCTACTTCTTTTGCTATGCGAGCTCCTTCGCGGTTGATCTCATATACCAAATCTTCCATATGATAGTCCTCCATAGAAATGGCGTTTCCATTGAAGGTATTGGTTTCGATAATGTCAGCTCCAGCTGCTAGAAATTCACTATGAATATCTTTTATTATTTGAGGTTGAGTGATGCACAATAGGTCATTATTCCCTTTTACAGAATGAGCAAAATCTGCAAATCTATCGCCTCTATAATCCTCCTCAGAAAGTTTGTACTTCTGAATCATCGTACCCATGGCTCCATCCAAGAATAGTATACGGTCTTGCAATAATTTCTCTATTTGATGCATAGTACGAAATTAAACGAAATTGGTTAGGAATAATTACGTCGGTGAGCTAGTCTAATCAGAAATTTCAGTTATGATTTAGGACTGACACTATAGATGCTTATTAAAGCAGCTATAAGTACGATGTTCTTAAAAATATATTGTCCTACTAGTGTCCATCCGTACGGTGCTTGGGTAAATGAAACCTCTGGGAATAAGAATATCGGCGTAAACGTACAGACTAAATGAACTAGAGCCAGAGCAGAGAATAGTCTTCTTCTAAAACCGAAGAGTAGGGCAAGTCCTACTGCTGTTTCCCAGATGGCAAGTAGTAGATAAGATACTTTTGGAGGGATAATTCCAAAAGTTAATTCATCTATTGTGTTCATTGCTAAATCCTCCGCTGGACTTAATCCTGGAAAGAATTTTAAAGCTCCAAACCATAAGTATATCAGCCCAATACTGACCGAAAGAAGAATTTTATCTGAGACTAGTCGTTTGATGTTCATTGGAAATGAATCGTATCAGCAAGATTACGTTATCTTGTTCTCTTTTTGGCTATTACCTTGTTGAAGTATGCGAACGAATTCTATTTTCTATTTGGTTTTCCTTTTGAACCTTTCGCTTTTGACATGTACTTCTCCATCCCTTGATTGTTAGGGTTTCCGTGTTTTTTGATGAATTTATTAGCCTTTCCCTTGTATCTTTTTTTGTTCGGTTTAGCGAGTAAGACATTGATCAGACCTGCCTGCTTCGTTCCGTGCAATCGGTCTTTAATCCATTGTCGATTTTCAGGTTTATACCAGAAGAAAAACTTATGCTGATTTTCCTTCTCTTTTTTTGACTTAGGTACGAAGTACTCTTCTAATCTATATGGGTGATAGCCAGAATAGTATATAACTGTAGCCACGGTCATGGGTGTAGGTGTAAAATCTTGAACCTGTTCCAGTTGGAAGCCCATATCCTTGGTCTCGGCAGCTAAGTTAGCCATGTCCTCCTCCTTACATGCAGGATGACTTGATATAAAGTAGGGTATGAGTTTTTGATTTAAGTTAAACTTATCGTCGATTTTGTCGTAGAGCTTTTTGAATGATTTGAAATGCTCAAATTTAGGTTTTCGCATAACCTTAAGTGTGTCATCTGATGTATGCTCAGGTGCCACCTTTAATCTTCCAGAAACATGTCTTCTTTGCACCTGTTCCAGGTAGTTATACATATCCTTTTCATCGCCTTTTTTATTGTAAGACTTAGTCAGGAGATCATATCTGATTCCTGAACCGATGAAAGCCTTTTTTATTTTGGGATTGCTATCTATTTTTTGATAGAGTTCGGTCATAGCTTTATGACTGGTGTCTAGATTGTCACAGACTACTGGATGTATGCAGGATGGTGTATTGCACCGATCGCAGATGGAAAGGTCCTTGCCCTTCATCTTATACATATTGGCAGATGGACCAGCTATATCACTGAGATATCCTTTGAAATCTGGCATTTCAGTGACCGCTTCTACCTCTTTGAGAATAGACTCTTCAGATCGACTAGCTATGAATTTCCCTTGATGGGCTGAGATAGTGCAGAAGCTACATCCACCAAAGCATCCTCTATGTGTATTGATAGAGAATTTTATCATATCATAGGCTGGGATTGGACCTCGCTTGTTATACTTTGGATGTGGCAATCGAGTATAGGGTAGGTCAAATGCAAAATCTATCTCTTTTTCCGTCATAGTTTCAAACGGAGGGTTGATAATTAGGTTCTTGTCAAATGTATTTTGAATGATACGTTTTGCATTGACGCTGTTGGATTCTTGCTCTACATACTTGAAATTAGAAGCAAATGCCTTCTTGTCTTGTAAACATATTTCGTGAGCATTTAATGTGATGTCTTTCCAATTTTTATTTTTTGGTATTCCTAGCTCTTCAGACCTTTGGTATGCAGTTTGTTTTACCATTGTCAACTGATGAAATGGAACACCTTTCTTCAATAACTGTAGGATTTCTCTGAGCGGTTTTTCGCCCATTCCATACACCAGCAAATCTGCCCCTGATGTTTCTAAAATATTTGGCATCAGTTCATCCTTCCAGTAGTCATAGTGAGTCACTCTTCGTAAAGAAGCCTCTATACCACCTATCAATAGAGGAACTTCAGGATACAGTTTTTTGATAATCTTTGAGTAAACTGTGAGAGCATAGTCTGGCCTAAAGTTATTTGCTCCGCCAGGAGAGTATGCGTCATTAGCACGTCTACGCATTCTGGCGGTGTAGTGGTTTACCATCGAATCCATATTTCCTGCAGTTACTGCAAAAAAGTATTTCGGTGCACCAAGTTTTTTAAAATCACGAAGGTCATCTTGCCAGTTTGGTTGTGGGATAATAGCAATTCGGAATCCCTCACTTTCTATGATACGTCCTATAACTGCAGCACCAAAAGCAGGATGATCTATATAAGCATCACCCGTTACAAGTATGACATCCAATTGGTCCCAACCCTTAGCTTCTACTTCTTTTTTAGTTATAGGTAGCCAGGCGGATAAGGGTCTTTCTCTCATAAATGATGATTAGAAAGCAAAAGTAGGTATTTCTCTGCTGAAGAGAGTAGGAATAAATATTTAACAAAAGCCAATGAAGCAGGATGATTAGGCGTATGCTTACCCTTGTATTTTATGCTTGACAAAGTACATCGGCATATCTTGTTTGCCTTTTACAGGAAGTAGTCCTCGGAATTCAAAAGCAAAATCATCTTTTATAAGCTCGTATGTGGTCTCTGAGATGTTTAGTTCATTTATCGCACCATTTGACTCCATTCGGGAAGCGATATTCACCGTGTCACCCCAGATATCAAACTGGAATTTTTTGACGCCTACGACTCCAGAAATAACTGGACCGGTGTGAACACCAGCTCTCATCTCAAAAGCAAATTTTCCTTCAGCTATACGTTGTTTTTTTCTCTGTTTGATAAAATCACGCATCTCCATTCCAGCTGAAACTACATTAACAGGAGGGCAATTTTTAACTCCAAAATCACCACCAACAGCCATATACGAATCTCCAATAGTCTTTATCTTCTCAATATGATATCTCGTGGTAATCTCATCGAAGACAGCAAAACAATGGTTGATTTCTTCTACAAGTTCTTTAGGAGAAATAGACTCTGATATTTCTGTAAATCCTTTGAAGTCTGTAAATAGAACGGTAGCATCATCATGACTCACCGGTTCTACTTTGCCAAATTTTTTCAGCTCTTCTGCCACATCTTTAGGCAGAATATTAAGAAGTAAGTCGTCTGAATTTCGCTTTTCCATTTTGATTATATGAACAAACCATGCGGAGGAGGCAAATAGAATAGTAAATGACACCACAATATTCATGGAGTGCAACACTCTGTTTAATCCTTCTGTTGTGACTAAAGCAGGTTGTCGAATCAAGGGTTCATATAACGCCGTGATCAGAATGCAAATGACAAACAAAGTCATTGCAAAGATTGCTGGCTTCAAACGAGTAAATATAAGTAGACCTAATGGCATTAGGAATCCCCATAAAATCACCATTCCACTATTCTCAAAACTGCCTGAAGCCCATTGTGCTGCTACTGTAGTCAAGAATGTAGCATAAAACAAAGGGTACACAAGAAGAAGGTGATTCTTCTTAATGTGAGACACGTAGGACATGGTGATCGCATTAACCGTATATAGCACTGCAGCATAAAACGGAATAGACGGTCCAAAAATGGAATAGTACATGAAAGACCAAACCGTTCCACATATAGTAAGAAAGAAAGCGATGATAGCTAATAGCTGTTTTTGAAAAGCTAAATCAGGGCTGTCGTCGCTCTTCGCGGCGTATAGTTTTGCATATTTTAGCATTTCAATTTCATGATTTGGGGTTCGGTTTTCTTTCAGAGATTGATGTCAAATATAAAGAATAATTTAAAGCCATATTATTCTTGGTTGAACATGGAAGTAATAAAAGGATTCAGCTTTTAAGGAAGTGAAAATGTCCATTGGTCTTTCGGCAATTTTTGAAATACCATTTTAATTTTACTAAGTTGCGGAACACAAACCCTATAAAAAACTAAAAATATGCCTGAAGAAATTGAAGATGACGGAATAAGAAAAAGCTTACCCCGTGACCATGCCAGAGTCCTCGCCACGACTCATAAAACTAGGCCCCAGATGGAAGCAATTTCATCTCGAAATTTACTTAAAGTTCTACCTTGGGTTAATGTTCAAGGAGGTGTTTATCGAGTTAACCGAAGGGAACTTGTTGAAATCAAACCAGGTAAAGTAACTTTTGTAGAAGATGATGCAGGTAGTATATCCATTTTGCCTACATCACTTAGTCAGATGCCAAGTTTTAGAAAGATAGAGGACGAATCTATCCTACAACTGCTTGCTGATGCTGCTGCAGAAGAAAGCTTCTCTAGAGGAGATATGATACTTGCTAATGACGATGACTTGGAGCATGTTAGGATTATTGCAAATGGTAAAGTTACTTTTTATAAACCGGGCTCTACAGATCCATCTGACCTATTAGGTGCTATGGGACCAGGAAACTACTTCGGAGAATTTGGATTATTCTCTGGGGGAGATAGAATTATGGAGCATGATTCAGTAGCAACCACCGATGTGACTATTTTTAAGATTTCATATGCTGATATCGCTACTATTTTAGACGATTCAGATAATGAGGCACACAATACTCATTTAGTAGATCACCTCCCGTTCATAGAAGAACTTAAAAATAGAATTAATAGAAAAGGAGAGTCCATTGTGGATCTATACCATGGGTTGCACGAAGATGAACCCGATATCCCAAGTACGTTCGTTTCGTATGATTCTAAACCTCGTGAGTATGATTTGCATACGGGGCAGACCATTCTAAAAATACATACCAAAGTAGCAGACTTATACAACAATCCTCACAATCAAACTGAAGAGCAAGTTCGACTGACTATAGAAGAACTTCGTGAAGCTCAGGAGGATGAAATGATCAATAATAAGGAGTTTGGTCTTCTTCATAATGCTTCCATGAGCCAAAGGATACAGACGGAGACCGGACCTCCAACGCCGGATGATTTGGATATGCTCCTTTCTAAAAGAAGAAAGACGCAGTACATCTTGGCCCATCCTAAAGCCATAGCGGCTTTTACACGTCAATGTACTCTAGCTGGGATCTATCCTAATACAGTAGATTTCAATGGTAAAGAAGTAATAGCTTGGCGAGGTGTACCTATACTAACTTGTAATAAGTTGAAAGTTGAAAATGGATTTACTTCGATGATAGCTATGCGAGTAGGAGAAGAAAATCAAGGAGTCGTTGGACTTTATCAAATGGGGATACCTGAAGAAGTGGAACCAAGTCTTTCTGTTAGATATATGGGTATAGATGAGAAGGCAATCATCTCGTACTTGATTACAAACTACTTCTCGGTAGCCATATTGGTGTCTGATGCCGTTGGAGTTTTAGAAAACGTAGAAATTGGGAATACACACTAGGTTTAACATAACTTAAACATAGGATGAAAAATACCACCCTTGATATTATACACAGGGTATTGGCAAAAGGTCCCACTGGTTTGGGTACCAAAACGACCAATATCGCTGCATTGCTCAATAGGCCAGATCAAGAGTCTGACACTGAGTTGCGGCATAAACCACCGTATAGAGATGATGTAGCTCTAGGTGAAGAGCTCAATGAGCGAATCATAGAATGGGCGACTCGTTTAGGAATCTACGAAGGACATTTGGATTATCTCCGCAAGTGCAATTTTGGAAGATATGTGATGTTGACCTATGCTTTTTCAAATGATGTCGAAAGATTATTTCTAGCTTGTCAGGCGAATGTCGCACTTTTTGGTGTGGACGATTACTTTGTAGATGATGAGAGAGCTGGAGTGAAACTAGAAGAGGTAGGAAGAAACCTTTCTCTCTGTATGTCTGCAATAGATGAGCCTTATCTTACTCCACAATATAATAGAGATACTGACAAAGGTCTAGAAAGAGGTCATCCGCTCTTTGATGCCCTTAGAGAATATATTGCCAACACTGAACGATTGGGTACACCTCAGCAGACTGCACGAGTGAGACATGAAGACATGACATTGTTTTTAGGGATGCTTCATGAGACAAGTTGGAGAATGAATGGAACGATAGCTCCAGTGTGGGAGTATCTCGGATGTAGACAGATGAACAGTCTTACTACGTGTATCGCTATGATCGATATTGTGGAGGCATATGAAGTGCCTCATAACATCTATTCTTCACCTAAAGTAAGAGAGGTAGTAAAAATAGCCGGGTTGATAACTGTGCTAGTCAATGATCTTGTCTCTTCTTCCAAGGAAGAAGAAGCTGGATTGGATCAATATGGAATACGTGAAGCTATTCAAAAAGAAGAATCGTGCACATTTGAGGAGGCTCACCGAAAGGGAGTTCGATTGCACAACGAATTGTTGAGGATTTTTGAGGATGAATCTGCAAAACTTATGGTGTATGCTACTCCAGAACTGCGTAGATACTTAGTAGGGTTAGATGCCTGGATAGCTGGTAATCATCTCTGGCACGTGACCAGCGGAAGGTATTCTGGATAGTTTTTCTCCTTATAGGGTACTCGTTTACTCTCGTTCGAATCTTTTTTGGTTCTTAGATTAATCTAACTTTGCCGCACAATGAATGCAGACATTGCAATAGTAGGTGGCGGAATAGTAGGATTGGCTACAGCTTACCACCTTACTCAAAAATATTCGGATAAAAAGATAGTAGTCTTAGAAAAAGAGGATAGGCTCGCATTTCACCAAACTGGAAATAATAGTGGAGTAATTCACTCAGGACTTTATTACAAACCTGGAAGCCTAAAGGCCAAAAACTGTATAGATGGATATCATATGCTGTTGGCTTTTTGCGATGAGCATAAGATTGATTATGACTTATGTGGGAAGGTAGTAGTAGCCACTGATAAATCTGAACTAAGTAGTCTGAGAACCTTGTTTGATCGAGGTAGAGAGAATGGTTTAGAAGGGTTGGAGATGTTGAATCAAGACCAACTGAAAGAAATAGAACCACATCTAGCTGGTATACAAGGAATAAAAGTGCCTCAAACCGGAATAATCAACTACACTACTGTCTGTAATAAACTAGCGGAACTCATCAAATCTCAAGGAGGAGAAATTCATCTAAATACTATGGTGAAGTCCATCGAAGAGAAGGAAGATGGAGTGCAAATAGTAACCAATAAGAATTTCGTCGAGTGCAAAAAAATGGTCAATTGTGCAGGTTTATACTCAGACGAAGTTGCAAAGATGCATTTGGATAAAATAGATACTAAGATTATTCCATTTAGAGGCGAGTATTATGAACTTACCACCGAAGCTGAGCACCTAGTCAAGCATCTTATATATCCAGTTCCAGATCCATCATTTCCGTTTTTGGGAGTGCACTTTACCCGTATGGTTGATGGAGGGATAGAGGCTGGGCCTAATGCCGTCTTTGCTTTCAAAAAAGAAGGGTATAAACGAAC
>JBMYYN010000011.1:0-19924 GCA_049609445.1 Bacteroidia bacterium
TTTGATTGAAACTTACAAAACCATACTCGGTGTTTGCTATAATGATATTATCACTTTTTTTGACCAAACTCCAAGAGACATCACTTTCGATGTATGAAAGGAGTTTGGTTTCTAATTCCTCTTTGTCTAGTTGGGTAGAAAGATGTACTAGCTTCGTCTCTTGAAACTTTAAATAGCAATCAAATACTGACCAAGCCAAAAGTAACAGGACTAGTGGATTTAGTATGGACCGGCCCATGCACACTGATAACATAATAAGAGGTGCACATATCATCAAGCACACATATAGAGAAGAAAGAAGGTATTGATTAGTTGTAAACGACAATCTACCGCTTGAGATTGATTTGTTCCAATCTATTTGACCATAGTTCCCAACATTCATTTGTTTTTAAGCTATCATCTTAAAACCTCACCACAGCATTAAATTTTACTCCAAATGGTTTTGCATTGGGATGGGTTTCATCCAGATAGGTTAGACGATGAATGAAATCTACACGAACAAATCGAAAAATGTTTTCTATACCATATCCCATTTCTACATAAGGCTTTCCATTTACAAATGAATTTGGATTGGTGAATTGCGGATTGTTCTGTGGCATAAGAGCTTGATTGCTTTTGCTCATGCTTCCATAAACCGCTTTAGTATTTACAAAACTTCTCCACTTGAGTTTTTTGAGCAATGGAACCCTATTCATAATCAGACCATTGAACTGGTGCTCGTAATCCACAGAAACATACTGATCAGCTGCAAATTCGAAAAAATCCATCAAGTTGTACGACAAGTCGCTACTAAAGAAGGATTGATTTCCTCGCATGATAAATAGTGATGGATATGGAGCTTGACCAAAGGTTTTGTATGCCTTTGCCGTGTATTCAAATGTACCTAAGTTTCCCAGACTATTAAACTGCCATAACTCAAGGCCAACCTTGTCAAATTTGAAATTTCCGCCTAGAATATTGTCAAAACTGTGTGTGTAATCTATAGATAACACAGGAGCTTTCAGATTACCGAGACTATACCGATTAGTCCTGCGGTAGATAAACTGTTCTTTGTGTGAGAGCCTACCACGTAAGTTCACTGAAGCAATATCAAAATTGGAACGAATGGGTGAATTAGTATCTCCTGGTATGGAGTAGTAACCAAAATCAAAGTCACCTACTTTTTCAAATTCATAGGATTTGTGACTTAGATTTAAGGTCTGAGTATATCCTTTCATGAGCTCCTTTTGTCCCCATATCTTCTTGGTGAAGCTTCTATTGATTTGATCGGTATTTAGCAGTGCAAAAGCGTCATATATGGCTGATGTACCCACGTCTTCGTCAGTAAGACCGATGAGCTCTACGTCTTTTTTCAAGTGCAGCCCCACTTTTGCCCATTTTTTACGGTTAAGGACATAATCTGCAAATACTCCGTACTTAAACTGCTCATCTTTGAATCCATAAGCTCCGTATGTCCTGAACTGGAAATCTTTATGAAACTTAGGAGAGGTTCTAAACCCTACACGTGTTCTTAGCCCTTCTAGCTTATTGTAACCTAGCAGATGATACCACGGCCCCAAATCTATCTTCCCTTTAGGAATATGGCCCTCCACGGCTATTTCTACTATGTCTATGTATGTTTTGACCAGCGGTTGATTTTTAAGAGAATCAACCATAGCATAGATACGTTTGTCTTCGGTTGTTATTTTTTCATGTCGTGCCGTATCCCAGTATGCCTCAGACATTTCAAAGGAGTTATCTTTTACGGTGATTTTGTCTTCGTAAAAAGGAAGCTCGTGTACTAAATTGACCTTTGTGTTTTTGGTTGAGTTATAGTAGAGCCCAATCATACCTAGAGTATTATTAGTTAGCTCTGCTATATCTATCAAAACTCGGGTTTTGTTAGGTAGCCAGTAAGTAGGTTCTATTTCCTCAAACTCTTGTTGAATTTTTAGCTTTTCCACGAAGTTGAGGTTGGCTTCATTGGTTATTTCAAGGCTGAGCTGCTTGACAGCATACGAACTAGCTTCTATCCATATCATTCCGGAGAATACTAGATCTTTAGGATTCTTTGGGTCGACACGAATTTGATAGCAGGGCTTCCCATCTATTTCTATGCTATCCATCAGGGCAAAAAAGTAGTATGAATTAGCCTGTACACTTAGCGGCGATATGAAGTCTTTGTCCAGTATATAGAGATTGTTTTCGTAGAAATTGTACTGCTGAAATGTCGAACCTAGAATCTGAGAAACATAGCTTTCGTCTCCCACTCCTACACCTTGAAGTTTGGTTGCTTTGATTACTTCCTTAGTACGTCTTGGAAATTTACGGAAGTAGTAGTCACTGATGGTTTCAGATACAAATACGGGAAGTACCTTCTTGGCTGATGAATCTCCAAAACTTGAAATAGTATCAAAGAGTGGAGCCATTGCGTTAAAAATTTTTCGCTTTTTGAACTTATCTGTAACGTTATCTACGGCAAGCTGAACCTTGTTGTATCCTTCGTATTCATAAAACTCAATCTTCTCTGGACTGTATTCTTTTTTCTTCTTACGAGCCCTTTTCATAATGACCTCAGCGGGGTTTACTCCACCTGGACGTATCACTATTTCATTGAGAGCAGCCGAAGATTCTGACATCGAAAAATTGACTACTTGTTTGACACCTAGCTTTACTTCTTTCTTTACAGCATCATAACCAATATATGTGGCCACAAGGCTATCTACGCTTAGGCTTGTAGATATCGTAAAATGGCCGTCAAAATCGGTTACAGTTCCAAGCTTCACATTGTTTCCACTGATAGTCACGTACGGAAGAGGTTCTCCAGATTTAGCATCTGTGACCTGACCAGTGATGGTTGTTTGTGCCAGAAGCGGTCCGTATAAACCAATGAAAGCAGATATAAACAGTAGTAATCTCATAAGAGTACAATGGCAAGTATAGCTAAAAATCTTGCGTGGTTATTGTAAAAATTCCAATACAGTTTCAAGGAATTCTGCAGGTTTCTCAGCATGCACCCAATGTCCTGCATCTTCTATGCCAACAAATTCTGCTTGAGTAAAGGTTTCTTCGATATGCAACATATCAGACTCTGTGATGTATCCAGACTTGGTACCATAGAGAAAAAGAGTAGGGGCACTAATAAGCCAACTAAATTCCAAGGTGTCAATCATGTTAGGATAAAACTTTTCAATGGGGTCTAAATTGAATTTGAGCTTATATCCCACAGCATCTTTTTCTAAATTTTTCAAAAGGAACTGACGTACTCCGATATTGCTTTCGATTTTGGCTAGGGCTTGGTCAGCATCTTTTCTGCTTTCACATACTGAAAAATCGATGTCCCGAAAAGCCCTAAAATAGGCAGTGTGACCTGGTTTGTATTTTTTGGGAGCGATATCCACAACGACCATTTTGACGAGTTTCTCCGGAAACATATCGGCAAATTTCATGACAGTCTTACCTCCCATAGAATGACCTATGATGTGGGCTTTGGAGATACTTAAATCATCAATAAGCTGAGAAAGATCTTCTGCCATAAGCTCAAAGGACATCTCGTCCGAATGAGGACTTTTACCATGGTTTCTCTGATCTACCAAGACCACATTAAAGTGCTTAGACAGTTTGCGAGCCATGTTGTGCCAATTGTCCAACATGCCAAACAAACCATGAAGTATAAATACAGTCTCAGATGATTCTTGGTTAGGATATATTTTATGAAATAGCTTCATTTATGGATTGCGAAGTTCTCTTAAAAATGGATATAAAAAAAGAACCATCTACATTGTAGATGGTTCTTCCATTATGTTAAATTAAAACTTAGAGTGATTACCCTAAGATATCTTCTACAGGAGTGTAATCTAAATTGAAGGCATCTGCAACACCTTTGTAACATACTTTACCATCCACGATGTTAAGACCTAGTCTAAGCTCTTTGCTCTCGCTACAAGCTTGTCTCCAACCTTTGTTTGCCAATTGGATAGCATAAGGAAGAGTAGCATTAGTAAGTGCTAGAGTAGATGTATATGGTACAGCACCCGGCATGTTTGCTACAGTGTAGTGTATCACATCATCGATAGTATAGATAGGATCTTCGTGAGTAGTTGGCTTTGTAGTTTCAAAACACCCACCTTGATCTACAGCTACGTCTACAAGTACAGTACCAGGACGCATATCTTTGAGCATATCTCTAGTGATCAAATGTGGAGCTTTAGCACCAGGTATAAGCACAGCACCGATGATTAGGTCAGCAGTTTTAATTGCTTCTCTAATGTTATACTCATTTGAATAAACTGTATCAACATTTTCTGGCATGATGTCATCAAGCTCTCTGAGTCTGTTTAGTGAGATATCCATCATAGTCACGTGAGCACCTAAGCCTGCAGCCATTTTAGCCGCTTGAGTACCAACGATACCACCACCAAGTACAAGTACTTCTGCTGGCTTCACACCTGGCACACCACCTAGTAGAATACCACGTCCACCCATTGGCTTCTCTAGGTACTTAGCACCTTCTTGAGTACTCATTCTTCCTGCAACCTCACTCATAGGTACTAAAAGAGGAAGACTTCTATCTGCTTTTTCTACAGTCTCGTATGCAAGACAAACAGACTTGTTAGCAATCATAGCATGAGTCAATGGCTCATAACTTGCAAAATGGAAGTATGTAAATAATAATTGGTCTTTTTGTATCAAGTTATACTCTGCTTCGATAGGCTCTTTTACTTTCACTATCATCTCAGCGATAGCATAAGTTTCTTCGATAGTAGGAAGCATTTCAGCACCGGCAGTGACATATTCTGCATCCGCAAATCCACTTCCTAAACCAGCAGTAGACTGTACATATACAGTATGACCGTGTTTTTTAAACTCAGCAACTCCAGCAGGCGTTAATCCAACTCTGTTTTCGTTGTTCTTAATTTCTTTAGGTACACCAATTATCATGATTTTATTTTTTAGTGGTGCAAAAGTACATTATTTAGGAATTGCTTTTTCCTTTTTTTGATGGACTAGAGAATGAGTATATTTGAGCTACATGAAAGGATTTTATTTCTTACTCCTTGTTGGATTAATGGTTGGCTGTACAAAGTCCAAAATAGACAATAACTGTAAAAACAATAAGGTTGAAATATCGCCCAGTAAATACAATCAAGACTCTGCAGCCATCTATATGGCAACTGCATTTTCTCCCAATGGTGATTTGCTCAATGATGAGTTTAAAGCTATGATATATGGATTGGACCTGAAAGAGTTCAAAGTGTTTAAACGCAATAAGGAACTTTTTTCTACCCGAAGTCGAGAAACTGGATGGGACGGTACAGACAAAGACGGTAATCTATGCAAGGATGGTGTGTACAGTTACACCATAACAGCGAACAATGAGACTGACGGCCACTTTGAAATCAAAGGTGAAGTAAGTTTGATAACAAAGGACAAAAACAAGTCATGCGATTGCCGATACGAAGATCAGATAGATCCTGCTATGGGTTTTGTAAGCACGACAAGTGAGACTTGTGACGGAAATTAATTCTATTTCAAATAGACGATCTCCTTTCGGTAGCGACCAGATTCCGCATCGATCATAAGCCATAGTATGCCAGCAGTTGCATTCCATTCTAGTTGGACGAGATGTCCATTCTTGGTTTGAGTCACAGGCACTTTTCTACCTAGTGCATCGAGCATATAAATGGACCTAACCTCAGAGAGTAAACTCAAGTCTATGGTGAGTTTTCCGTGACTTGGGTTAGGATATACTTTGATTCTACTGTGGTCCAGCGTTCGACTACTTAGATTAGCCAAGAGCGTATTACTTGTGTCCGAGTAGCAACCATTGGTATCTACAGAGAGGGCAGAGTATGAAGCATCCGCAGTTATTCTGAGATAGTTGTTTTCTTCTCCTACCAGTTCGTTTTGATCTTTGAACCAAATGTGCTTACCTGTCAAACTAGAACCAATAGAATCGCCATATTGTGTAATGACCGGAGTAGCAAGATTGCTATGTAAGGTGATTTGTATGGTATCAGCAGCACTCTGACATCCATTGCTATCCGTTATCTGCAACCAATAGTCCCCAGATGAGTTGATAGACGAATAGGAAAGCGTATCACCATTGCTCCAAGTGTAGTTGTATCCTTGAATGGCAACTAATAGTAGACTATCACCACAAAATGCAGTATCGTTTCCGAGGTTAAGATTTGGGAATGGGTTTATATTTACTTCTATAGAATCTCGACTTGTACAAGCATTTGTATCGGTTACTTGTAACCAGTATGTTCCTGTGTTTTGAGCTATTATAGAAGCAGAGACTTCAGTAGAACTCCAAAGGTACTGTCCGGAGATATTTGCTTCCAAGACTAGACTATCACCACAAAAAGTGGTGTCATTTCCTAAGCTCACTTCTGGAGCATTGTGAATTGTATAGTATGCAGAATCGAAACCGACGCAACCATTGGTGTCTTTTACCTGAACAGTATATAACCCAGAAGAGTCTATATGAATATGTTGTGTGCTATCAAATGTATTCCAAGAGTATGTTGCAAATGGATTAGAACTAATATGCATCTCATCATTACACGTGGCACTGTCTCTTAAGGATGGATCAGGAAGACGCCAAAAAGAAACTATGCTAGAATCTTGGTATGTACATAAGAAAGAATCTACATACACAATGCTTAGGGTTGTGTCTTTCGTAAATTGCTTGGAGTGACCATAGGAATTGGTATTCCAGACAACGTTTGAAATAGTTGTGTCTAAGCTAATTAGCACAGTATCCCCTACACAGGATTTATACGATGGCTCAATTATTTCAGTAAGATTGTCCCATGTATGGACTCTGACCTTATCAATGCTAGAATAACCATTTTCATCAGTAGAGACAATCGTGTATGTGTTGTTTGAACCACTTTGGTTTTCTGTAAATGTGATAGCCGATAAGGTGTCGCCTATCAATTGAATCGTGTCATTCTTATACCATTGATATGCTACAGAACCTATGTTAAATTTGGTTATGGTTTGAAGAGTAACAGGACTACCAGTACAAATACTAGTATCGTTAGGGTATATTATTTGTGTTTCAAAGAGAGAGTCTACTACTACGAGATGATATGTGGTAGCAGGGCAGTTGACAGGTAAGTTGTTTACGTCATGTTTCAATATGTATGACCCAATTCGATTAATCTGAAGTGTGTCCGTAGTTAATCTAGAAAGAAAGCTATTGGTACTATGGAATGAAGCAACCAAAGAATCTGAAATGAAATTTCTTGCTGTATCCAATAATGTCCATTGGTGGGAAGGATTACCTTGGAAAGTAGAAGAATCAATATGTGCTTTGACCTTAAATTTTCCTGGAAAGTATTCGGTGATGCTGACAGAGTCTTTGGCTCTTGGTTTTACCCTCACACTGAAACCTCTGGAAGAACGGGCTCTTAAGGGACAAGCGTTATCCGTGGCAGTAACTGTGAAATAATAGGGCAAACTACTTACTGAACCAGGTTCAGGAGTCCAACAAAATTGTCCTGTTTGTAATCGTGCAGTAGGATTTATGATCGTGTAAGTTGCTCCGGGGATACCATTATTCCATGTGTTTGTAACAGTATCTAGTGCTGGAACAGGACCAGATGTAGGCACAAATACCTTGTCATCTGTGTTCACATTGAAACATAGCTTATCTCCCACACAGACATTGTAGGAGTATGGCCCTTTAATAGTTGGAGGGTTATTATCTGGACATGATTTCACTATAAACTGCATATCTCTATGTGTCACACCTATATTTCTCATGATCCCTGAGGAATCCTTCCGCCATTCGGTGACCTTGATTATGGCAACAGTCACTTCTGTACAGTTAGTAGGTGTAAAAATCACATCTCCGGTTAACGGGTTTAGTCTAATGCCGATCGGAGGATCAGCATTTATATTGTAATATGGTGGTTTCAAAGAACCAGGATAATATGCTGTAAAAGGATGTTGATATGAATAGTTGGAGCCGTTGTATGTAATGATTGTGCCTGAATTACTTAAAGGGTTGGTCCATGAATATGAAAGAGAATCTCTGTCTGAGGTATCTGAAGCACCTATGTTGATATATACAGGTTGATTACAGCATAAGATGGAAATTGGTTCAGTAGAGAGAACGGGCGAACTGTTCCAAGGAGCTTTTGATATGTCTAATTCTGCATAAGTATAAAAACTTTTGCCGCCTGCTCCTGTATTAATAGAGCTACTTCTACAACAAAATTGTGTTTCGAGTATTATTTTTCCTGTACAACCTTTCAACCCATTGAATGGTAGTGAGTCAAAATCTAAAATAGCTGTATAAGTATGCTGTTCTATACCTTCTGATGCGGGTTTGTTTTGTGGAATACAACCTCCAGAAACTGTATCACATATTGGGGTGATTTCTTTGATATTTTCTAAAGTGAGTGGTACGATTAGAGAGCTTCCACTAGAAGAGCATCTTACGTTAAATGTAGTGTTAGTAAAGGATATTCCTCTACAATCTCTGTAATATTTTATGGTAACCTTATATTTAAGTGTGTCTATACACTGATAGGAGATATCAGCACCGAGTGTTGTCTTGGCCAAGGTCTGTGCTGCGAAAAACAACAGTGGAAGGAAAAGAGTAAGAAGTTGTTTTTTCATAGTGCTAACAAATATACGACACCATAATGACCATATGCAATGCCCTAATGTTGCACTTTAGTCTACGATTTCTTGTGCTATAGATTCTGGCAGTTTTCCCTCTGCAAGTCCTTTTGCAATTTCTGAAGAGTAGTTCCCAAGTTTTGCAAGTATAAGGTCGTGTACACTTTTTGTGGCCCAATAAGTCATTTGATTGGTACGATTTACTTGCTTAAACCCATTTTCGATGATTAGTTTTTCGAAGTCAAATGCTCGTTGCCAAAAGGCATCAATCCCTTCATTTTCCAGAGCTGATGCGGTGATGACTTTAGGGATCCATTTGCTCTCGTTTGCCGGCATAAGATGTAGAGCCATGCTATATTCCTTAGCTGTGAGTTTGGCTTGGTTAGTGGCATCTCCATCTGCCTTGTTCACTACTACTATGTCAGCCATTTCCATAATGCCTCTTTTTATTCCTTGGAGTTCGTCACCACCTCCAGGATTAAGGACAAGCGTAAACAAATCTGCCAATTGAGCAATCTCAGTTTCACCTTGACCCACACCTACACTTTCTATGAGTATAGTGTTGAAACCTGCTGCCTCGCACAACAACATGGCTAGACGAGTGTTTTTGGCAAGTCCTCCTAGTTGTGAGCCCGACGCAGTAGGTCTAATGTACGCTCTCTCATGTCCACTTAATGTGTTCATTCTAGTCTTGTCACCTAGTATACTTCCATGTGTTTTTCCGCTGCTGGGATCCACACTTAGCACGGCCACTTTCCTGGTTTTGTCCTTCAAAAGTTCAGTTCCTATGGACTCTATAAATGTGCTTTTACCAGCTCCCGGTGTGCCGGTGATTCCTATACGAAATGTATTAGCTTGCGGTCCAAAGTGTTCTATTATTTCTAAAGCAAGGTTTCTTTTTTCATTGATGGTGCTTTCGGCCAAAGTAATTGCTCTACTTAGGCTTCGGGTATTGCCATTTTTCAGGCCTTGTATGATTTCTTCCTTTGTCACTCTTGAAAATATACTCTGTTTACTCGTGCACTAACATTTGCTAGTATTTCATATGGAATAGTGTCGATGTTTTTGGCGAGTTCTTCTACTCTAGGAGTATCTCCAAAGATAGTAACCTCGTCTCCTTCTATACAAGAGATATCTGTCACATCACACATAGTCATGTCCATGCATACATTGCCCACTATGGGAGCCTTTTTACCGTTTATGTAGAAACTTCCTACACCTTGACTAAAGCTTCTAGAGAATCCGTCTGCGTACCCTACGGCCACCACAGCGATTTGTCTTTTGTGGTCCGCCTTGCTATGAAACCCGTAACCCACTCCTTCGTTTGCATTGACCGTCTTTATTTGACTGATATATGATTTGAATGTCCCCACAGGAAGCAACTCACTTTCTCCTTTTAAAGAAGATATGCCATAAAGACCAATGCCTAATCTAACCATATCAAAAATAGCTGAAGGAAGTCTCTCTATTGCGGCAGTATTAGCAATATGACGTATAAAATTGGTTTGAAGTGTAGAAGACAACTTATCACAGATTTGTGAAAACTTTTGTATCTGTTTATGACTTTCTTCATCAAGGCTTTTTTCATCAGAACCCGCAAGATGGCTAAAGACAGAAACAACCTCAGTGTCATTTTGATTTTGAAGTGTTTCAATAAGGGTACCGATATCGTTTTGAGTAAAACCTAATCGATGCATCCCTGTGTCAAATTCTAGGTGAATTTTTACTTGATGACCTCGTACTTTTTCCAAAGAGTCAAAGGAGTATACCACAGGCTGAATATTGTGCTCCAAGTATGGCGTAAGGTCTGTAAAATCAGGGTTAAGCACCATAATAGGAGTGGTGATTCCAGATGACCGGAGTTGTGTAGCCTCATCAGTATATGCTACGCCAAGATAGTCTATATTGTTATTTTCTAGGAGCTTAGCTATCTGATACCCACCACTACCATAAGCCAGTGCTTTCACCATAGCCACGATCTTTGTGTTTTTTCCTACTTTGGATTGTATCAGATTTAGATTGTTTTGCAAGCGACTAAGGTTTACCTCTAGAGAGGTCTGATGCGTTCTTTTTCTTAGCCTTTCCGCTATTTTTTCAAACTCAAACTTGCGAGCCCCTTTGATGAGTATCGTTTGATGTTTCAACTCATGAAGAGGATACTGTTTCAGAAAATCTTCGGTCGAAGGATAGAAAGCGGTGTCCATAGTGAAAGTATCCCTGTTATTTGAGATCTTTTCTCCTATACCAATTAGAGTTGAGATACTACTCTTCTCTAGTACACTATTAAGCTTCGAATAAAGTTTATAATCGTCTATTTTACTCTCAAGGATATCAGATAGTACTACAGTAACTTCATCATTGGTTTTTTGTTGAAGCATAAAATCAGTAGCTATAGATACAGACTGAAAATCTGAGTTGTAGTAATCCACGATGAGTTGATTTCCTTGTACACCTTCTATTTCTTGGAGCCGCATATCAATCTGTGGCAAGAGGTTCAGTTTATCTATGAGCTTATCGATATTGGAACCTGCTGCTATAGCAGTGGCCAAAGCCATGAATGTGTTTTCTACGCTCGCTTTGTCGTTTTTAGAAAGAGAGACGAGATGACTTTCACCTTTATATGTGACGATATATTCACCAGAAGAGGAACGAGTAATATGTAAATCACAGGAGACGTTTGAGCCCCAAACAAATAGTTTTTTATTCAGTCGTCGTAAAGCGGAGAACACTTCATTTTGGTTAGAAGAGCATACTATCGTTTCACATGTATGAAACAGTTTAAGCTTTTCATCAAGTTTCTGAGTATTTGATTCAAAATTGGAGGAATGAGAATCTCCGAGATGAGTAAATACCCCAATCGTAGGTACTAAAACTGAAGCAATATTGGCCATCTCGTTTGGTTGAGATATTCCTGCTTCAAAAACGCCTATTTCGTGACTATCCTTAAGCTGCCATACAGATAAAGGTACTCCTATTTGCGAATTGTAGCTTTTGGGACTTTTACATACATTGAATTCATAGCTCAGCAGGTTGCTTACCCATTCTTTGACTATGGTTTTTCCATTGCTACCAGTTATTGCTATCGTAGGTATTGTATATTTTTTTCTGTGATGTGTAGCTAGCGTTTGAAGTGCGACAAGCGTGTCAGGCACTAGTATATAGTCACATTCTACAGTTGGTTTTTGGGAGACTAGAATAGCTCTAGACCCTTGCTTCAATGCGGCTTCTATGTAGTTATGACCGTTGTTTTTGTCTGTTACGATGGCTACAAAGAGAGAGTTTTCTTGTGGTGTTTTTCGTGTGTCTGTATAGAGGTTTGAGATGAGAATGTTTTGATTTCCAACCAATTCGCCACCTACTATTTGTGATATCTCATTTATACTATACAAGCCTAAGGCAAAAGTAGGATTATTGTAGTAATATAATCAGATTGTATAATTTAGCCGGTTCGAAGTGACAGCCTCATTTAACAAGAAACTTACTCCCAAAGAAGCCAAGCAGAAAATAGGCAGATTCTGTGCATACCAGGAAAGATGCCATCAGGAAGTCAGAGATAAACTATATGGGTATGGTTTAGCTCCCGATGATGTAGAGGAAATAATCTACGAGTTGATTCAACAAGACTTCTTGAACGAAGAACGATTTGCACTCGCTTTTGTGAGGGGAAAATTCTTATACAAAAAATGGGGTAAAACGAAGATTGTCAGAGAGTTAAAATTTAGAAGAATATCGGACTACTGCATAAAAAAAGGATTGAAAGAAATAGACGCCGACAAGTATGAAGAAGTACTACTGTCTATTCTTCAGAAGAAAGTAGATAGTCTGAAATCGATTAAAGGATATCAGAAAAACTATAAAGCCGCCCAATTTGCTATGGGAAAAGGTTATGAATCAGATTTGATTTGGACCTTGTTAAAATCTAACTTCGACAACTAAGTGAGAGCAATAGGACACCTGAACATTCCAAGTCCCATGACTGAGGTGAAAACTTCTTGGACAGAGGAGCATGGAATACGACTTTCGATAAAACGTGATGATCTGATTCACCCACTTATATCTGGAAACAAGTGGAGAAAACTGTCAGGTATTCTATCTTTCTATGAGCCGGACTCTTACAGTTCGATAGTGACTTATGGAGGTGCGTATTCCAACCACTTAGTGGCTACCGCTGTGACTTGTGCTATTATGAACGTACCGTGTACTGGAGTGATCAGAGGAGAAGAACCAAAGGTTCATAATGGAGTACTCAAGTTGTGCGGATTGTACGGCATGAAACTTCATTTTGTGCCCAGACAAGAATACCGAGATACCAATAGGACATCTGGGGTTATCGATAATACACTCTTCATTCCAGAAGGTGGTGCATGTGAAAAAGGTACAGTGGGTTGTGAGGATATCCTAAAAGAGATAGACCTAGATGATGTTTCACAGGTGTTTGTTGGATGCGGTACCGGTACGACCATAGCTGGCATGGCGAGGTACTTGGATTATACGAAAACTCAAAGAACAGTACTGAATGGTATTCAAGTGCTCAAAGGCGAGAACTACTTACAAGATGATATAAAAAAACTGTATGGAGTGACTAGTGCTCATGTTTATGACCAGTTTCATGTCGGTGGATACGCCAAGACCAATGATGAATTAATTGGTTTTATAAAGGATTTCACAGCCGAGACAGGCGTGCTATTAGACCCTATATATACAGGCAAGATGATGCTTGCTATAAAAAAACTAGTACAGAGCAATGAGATAAAACGAGGAGAACATATCGTTGCTATTCATACAGGGGGATTGACGGGTTGGTTAGGAAAACACGATTCGCTCTAGGAAAATTAGGCGTAAAAAAAGGCCCGATGCATTCACACCGGGCCTTGAGATTAATGTTGTTTTTTTTTATTTAGTTGGAGTAACTACAGTAGGCTTAACTTCAGCAGGAGCTTTGTTTACAACACCTCTGATAGTTAAAAACTCAGTTCCACCTTCACCATTGTGCTTCACAGTGATAGTCTTAGTGAAGTTACCTGGTCTACCTTTTGAATTGTAGATAGCAGTGATAACTCCTTCTTCTCCTGGAGCAACTGGCTCTTTAGTCCACTTAGGTGTAGTACATCCGCAAGAAGCTTTTACACTATTCAATACCAATGGAGCGTTTCCAGTGTTTTTGAATGTAAAAGTTACAGTAGCTTTTACGCCTTCTTTTATTGCTCCAAAATCGTGTGATTTTTTCTCTAAACTCATTTTTGCTTGAGCTTCAGATGATAAGGTTACTTTGGTTGTTTCAGTTTGAGCGATACTCAAAGTTGAGAATCCGAATACAAAAGCAGCTAGTAAGATTAAATTTTTCATTTTTCTATTATATAAATTATGTGTCAAAATTAACGTTCGGTCACTAAAGAACAAATAGAATGCCAAAATATGTAGGTCTCTATTTGTGCTCAGTTCTAGTACGTAGGTTTACGTTTTTCAAGGAATGCCGTCGTTCCTTCTTTAAAATCAGGGGTTTCAAAGCTTCTTGCAAAACTGTCTATTTCGTATTGAAGACCGTCTACATTTTCATACAAAGCATTAGTACATTTGATTACCTCTGCAATAGCTAGCGGCGATTTGCCGACTAATTTTTCTATGTAGGTGATACAAGTAGGTAAGAGTTCTTCGATACTCACGACTTTAGTCACTAGACCAAAATCTAAGGCTGTAGAAGCATCTATAGTCTTAGCAGTGATGAGCATATCGAGGGCACGTCCTTTTCCTATTATTTGTGCAAGTCTCTGAGTGCCACCGTACCCTGGAGGAACTCCTAAATTTACCTCAGGTTGACCAAATTTGGCATTTTCACTTGCGATACGCACGTGGCAAGACATAGTAAGCTCACAGCCACCACCAAGGGCAAAACCATTTACCGCAGCTATAACTGGGATTTCACTTTCTTCTATGCTGTTGAATACATCACCTCCACTAGCACTCATTTCTTTGGCAGCAGCAGAGTCAAAATTGGCAAATTCTGAAATGTCAGCTCCTGCAGCAAAAGCCTTAGTACCCTTTCCCGTCAAGATGATTCCTCGCACTTTTTTTTCTTCGTTTAGGCGAGCCACTTCTTTACCGACTTCTTGAATCAGTTCTATGTTGAGAGCGTTAAGTTTATCTTCACGATTTAGCGTGATGATTTGCACTACGCCTTTGTTTTCTGAGAGTATGTTGTTGTACATCGAGGGCAAATTTAAACTTAGACTTTAACTTAGAGACAGACTTATCTAAATTTGCCCCAATGCAATTGGATAAAACCTTGTCGTTTGATGAGTTTGCAAAAGCAAGCTTAGCAGACTGGAAAGCAAAAGCAACTAAAGATCTGAGAGGCAAAAGCCTTAATGAATTGGATTATACCACATCAGACGGCATCACTTTAGAGCCCTATTATTCTGATGAAAACAGTACTACGATGATGTCTATAGGAGACATCGATTGGAAGATAGTTTCTAAATCTGATTCGCAACTTGAAGGTGTTGATTTTACTATTTCTGAGCTAAGCGATTTAGGACATGATTGTGGAGAGCTTACCAAAGAAAATTTGGTCAGAGTTTCAGGTCAAAAGAAGTGCTACTTCCATGTTGGAGTTAAGTTTTATGAAAACATTGCTAAACTTAGAGCGACCATAATTGCGAATCCGGGAACCGAGATTAATGTAGTTGTCCCATCTACAGATGACGAGTTTGAGTATAACAATTTGGTTAGACAGACAATAGCAGCAGCTTCTGCTATCATTGGAGGTGCTACGAATATTTGCATCTTACCATTTAACTCAAAAGAGACAGAACAAAGCCTCAGACTGGCAAAGAATATATTGCTACTTCTGAAGAGCGAAAGCTACATGTCCAAGATTAAGGATGCGGCTAGCGGGAGTTGGTTTTTAGAGAAACTGACTAGTGAATACCTAAAGCATGCGGATTCAGAGGTAGTTGGGACTCAAACGGTAAACCCTTCTACTTATATGGCAGGAAAAGCTCCATATCTACGTGGCCCATATAGTACGATGTACGCAATTCGTCCTTGGACTATCCGCCAATATGCTGGATTCAGTACAGCCGAAAAGTCAAATGCATTTTATAAAAGAAATCTAGCTGCAGGGCAAAAAGGCCTTTCTGTAGCTTTTGACCTAGCAACGCACCGTGGATATGACAGTGACCATCCGCGAGTGACGGGAGATGTTGGTATGGCTGGTGTTGCTATCGATAGCATAGAAGACATGAAGATTCTCTTCGATGAGATTCCATTGGGAGATATATCGGTAAGTATGACCATGAATGGAGCTGTACTGCCTATTATGGCTTTTTATATTGCTGCTGCTAAGGAGCAAGGAGTGGACCAATCCACACTTGCAGGGACGATTCAAAATGACATTCTAAAGGAGTTTATGGTGAGAAACACGTACATCTATCCACCGACTCCAAGTATGCGTATTATCTCAGATATATTTAAGTATACATCTGCTAACATGCCTAAGTTTAATAGCATAAGCATCAGTGGGTACCATATGCAAGAGGCTGGTGCTACGGCTGAGCTTGAACTTGCATATACCATTGCAGATGGTTTGGATTATGTGAGAACGGGAATTGAAGCAGGTTTGAAAATAGACGACTTTGCTCCAAGACTATCATTCTTTTGGGGTATTGGGATGAATTTCTATAAGGAGATTGCCAAACTCAGAGCAGGCAGGTTGCTATGGGCTAAGTTGATCAAAACATTTGATCCTGAGAATCCAAAATCAATGGCTTTGAGAACACATTGCCAAACAAGTGGATGGAGTTTAACAGAACAAGACCCATATAACAATGTAGCTCGTACTACTATAGAAGCTTTGTCTGCAGTTTTCGGTGGAACACAAAGCTTACATACGAATAGCTTCGATGAGGCTATAGCTCTTCCTACAGATTTTAGTGCTCGAATAGCAAGAAACACACAGAAAATCATTCAAGAGGAAACAGACATTACTAAAATAGTAGACCCTTGGGGTGGTAGTGAAATCGTAGAACGTTATACGACAGAGTTGGCAGAAAAAGCTTGGGAATATATCCTTGAGATCGAGGAGTTAGGTGGTATGGCTAAAGCAATAGAGAGTGGAATCCCTAAGATGAGAATAGAGGAATGTGCTGCGGTCAAGCAAGCTAAAATAGATGCAGGATCAGACATCATCGTAGGAGTTAATAAATATAAGACAGACGAGAAAGCTGATTTTGACATACTGGAAGTAGACAATGACGCAGTACGAAAGAGTCAAGTGGACAGAATCAATGCGGTTAAAGAAAGTAGAGATGAGGAGAAGGCACAAGCCATAATTGCTAAGTTGGAATCAGCCGCAGCAGGAGATGAAAATCTGCTTAAAATATGTGTAGAGGCAGCCGCAGCAAGAGTAACTTTGGGAGAAATGTCTTATGCTTTGGAAAAAGTTTTCGGAAGATTTCAGGCGAACAATGCCACAATAAGTGGTGTATATTTGAAAGAAGTGCAAGACAATGACAAAGTACAAGCAGCTCGTAAAGCGGCAGATGATTTTGCAGCAAAAGATGGTCGTCGCCCACGTATCTTAGTAGCCAAGATGGGTCAAGACGGTCATGATAGAGGAGCTAAAATTATTGCAACGGCTTTTGCAGATTTAGGCTTTGATGTAGATATAGGACCTTTGTTTCAAACACCTGCAGAAGTAGCTAAGCAGGCCATGGAAAATGATGTACATGTTCTCGGTGTCTCTTCGCTAGCAGCTGGGCATAAGACGTTGATGCCAGAGGTCGTTAGAGAGCTAAAGAAGCAAGGAATGGATGATGTGTTGGTAGTAGCGGGTGGAGTGATTCCTGAACAGGATTACGATTATTTATACGCTAATGGAGTGGACTTTGTCTTTGGGCCAGGTACGGTGATTGCTGAAGCGGCAATTGATATTTTAGAAAAGTTAAGTAAAAAACTATGAGCATCTGGAGAGTAATATTGTCTATAATCTTCCCGCCACTAGCGGTGTATGATCAAGGTTGCGGTTCCGTTGTGATTGTACTTATACTTACTTTACTTGGCTGGGTGCCAGGTGTGATAGCAGCTTTGATTATTCTAAATAAGCAGAAGTAGTTTATAGCTAAAAACGACTTAAACAGCCACAGGTGCACTGATTCTAGGATGTGGATCATATCCTATCAATTCAAAATCCTCGTACTCAAAATCAAAAATTGATTTCTTGTTTGGGTTCAGCTTAATCTGAGGAAATGGCCTTTCCGTTCTGCTGAGTTGTTCTGCAACTTGCTTTGTGTGATTACTATAAATATGAGCATCACCAAAAGTGTGGACAAACTCTCCTGGTTCTAATCCTACTTCTTGGGCAATCATTAGCGTAAGCAAAGCATAGCTTGGTATGTTGAATGGGACACCTAAAAACAAGTCAGCACTTCGTTGATACAACTGACAACTTAGTTTTCCATCTGCCACATAAAACTGAAACATACAATGACACGGTGTAAGAGCCATGTCTTTCAATTCGCCAACATTCCATGCATTGACAATAATTCTACGGCTGTCCGGGTTGTTTTTTAGGGTGTCAAGTACATTTTGTATTTGGTCTATAGTTTCACCATTTGGAGCCTCCCAGCTCCTCCACTGCTTTCCATAGACAGGTCCTAAGTCTCCATTTTCATCAGCCCATTCATTCCAAATACGGACACCATTATCTGTTAGGTATTTGATGTTTGTATCTCCTTTCAGAAACCACAGAAGTTCGTGTACAACTGATTTCCAATGTACTTTTTTAGTAGTAATCAACGGAAACGATTTTGAAAGATCAAAACGAAGCTGACCTCCCAGCACACTCTTGGTTCCGGTTCCGGTTCTGTCTGTTTTGATAGCTCCGTTTTCAGACACGTATCTTAAAAAATCTTCGTATTGACTCATGATACTACAAAACACGACCATTGTATGTGAAATAATTTACTCTATTATTTGTCGTTCTCAACAATATTTTAACTTGGTTGTTTAGTTTTGCGAATCATTTTTATAAAAAAATAAATGGCAGTAGCAATAAAATTACCAAGAATGAGTGATACGATGGAGGAAGGAACTATCGTAACTTGGTTTGTAAAAGTAGGAGATACCGTAAAGTCTAGTGAAATGATAGCAGATGTCGAGACGGACAAGGCTACCATGGAATTAGAAAACTTTGAAAAAGGTGAAGTTCTTCACTTGAATGTAGCAGAAGGTGAAACAGTTCCTGTAGAGACTGTCATAGCTATTATTGGTAAGAAGGGTGAAGATTTTCAGCACCTTCTTGAAGCGGCACCAGCTGCTACTCCAGCGGTAGAAGAAGCTCCTGTCGTAGAAGAAGCAGCACCAGCAGCTCCTGCTCCTGCAGCATCGGCAACAACTCCTGTTGCAAATACAAATGGACGGGTATTTGCTTCTCCTCTAGCTAAGAAAATGGCTTCTGAAAAAGGAATCAATTTAGATTCGGTAGTAGGAAGCGGAGACAATGGCAGAATCATCAAGAAAGATATAGAGAACTACACTCCAGTAGCCACAGCTTCTGCAGCCACTGCAGGTGTTGAAAGTTATGATGATGTACCAGTGACTCAAATGCGTAAAACTATCGCTAAGAGACTTGCAGAAAGCAAATTCACTGCTCCTCACTTCTATCTGACTAAGGAGATTAAAATGGACGCAGTAATGGCTGCTCGTAAACGTATGAATGAATACAGTGAGAGCAAGATTTCTGTAAATGATTTAGTAGTAAAAGCTGTTGCCGTAGCACTTAAAAAGCATCCAAACGTTAACTCAGCTTGGATGGGAGATAAAATCAGAAGAAACCATCACGTACATATCGGTGTAGCCGTAGCAGTAGAGGATGGTCTTCTAGTACCTGTGATTCGATTTGCAGACGGAAAATCACTTTCTCAAATAGGAACTGAGGTTAGAGACTTGGCTGGAAAAGCAAAAAGTAAAGAACTACAACCAAAAGATTGGGAAGGAAATACATTCACAATTTCTAACTTAGGAATGTTTGGAATCGATGAATTCACCGCGATAGTGAACCCGCCAGATGCTTGTATACTAGCAGTAGGAAGCTCTAAGGAAACTATCATTGTAGAAAATGGCGAAATGAGACCAGGTCACGTAATGAAAGTAACTTTGAGTTGTGATCATAGAGTTGTAGATGGTGTGACTGGAGCTAAGTTCCTTCAAACCTTCCAAGAGTTATTGGAAGAGCCAGTTAGATTATTGGTTTAATAATCTTAGAAATATACTTAGAGCCCAATTCAGAAATGAGTTGGGCTTTTTT
>JBMYYN010000012.1:0-19587 GCA_049609445.1 Bacteroidia bacterium
GTACTATTATGTCGTTTTACTTTTATGTCCGTATTCCGATTCAATTTATGGCAATAAAAAAGCCGCTTCGGAATATCAGAAGCGGCTTTTTTAAGAAAGATTGAAGAACTTATCTTTTGATAATTCTTGTTCTCATTAGTTTATCATTAGAATTTACTTCTAAGATGTATACTCCAGCAGCAGCTTTCAAATCAAATTCATAAGTATTTGATGGAACGCTTGCTACTTCATATATTACTTTTCCGCTTAGGTCATAAAGTTTTAGAGAAACACTTGTTAGTGATCCTAAATCGATCTTTACCTTACCGTTTGTAGGGTTTGGATAAACATTTACTTCATTGAATAAGTCTTCAGTAACACTAGCTCTTGCTACAGTGATACAATCTGATGTATCCGTACATCCTGCAGCAGAAATTTCTACAGCATAAGAGTTGTTATCTGATGCTCTGAATATATGACCAGTCTCACCTTCTAAAGTAGCATAGTCGTTAGTACAATCTAACCATTGGTATTTCGCACCATTTACAAGCTTAGTTTCTAACTGTGGATCTCCATTTGTGATAGTTACATCTACTGGTCTGATCGTCAAATTCAAAGTAATAACTGAATCACAACCTGCAGCATTTGTAAGTGTAAATGTCGCTGTGTTGTTACTCTCTGTATATGTGATACCATCTATCCAAGTGTAGCTAATACATTCGTTTATGACATCTACAGAAGAAGAAGCTTCTAGCATTGTCAGGTTCAGAGTGACAATAGAATCACAACCATTTACATTTGGTAAAGTAAATTGAGGAGTTCTTGTATCTTCTGTATACGTGTTTCCGTCTATCCAAGTAAATGAACCACAAGCTTCTACAACTTGCTTAGTTCTGTTACCGTACTGGATAGTAAGGTCTAAAGTTACTACAGAATCACATCCAGATGCAGTAGTGTAAGTATACGTAGCAGTATTGTTGCTAGTAGTATATATCTCACCATCTACCCAAGTGTAATTGTTACAAGCAGTGATTACATCAGTACTAGATTTTGAGTAATTGATTGTAAGATCAAGCGTTACTATAGAGTCACAACCCGCTGCGTTTGTAAGTGTATGTGTAGCAGTATTGTTGCTAGCAGTATACGTATTTCCGTCTATCCAAGTGTACGAATCACAAGTTGTTACAGTTTCCGTACCGCTAGTGCTATAGTTCATTGTAAGGTCAAGAGAAACTATAGAGTCACATCCTGCAGCATTTGTAAGTGTATGCGTAGAAGTATTGTTACTCTTTGTATATGTTCTTCCATCTATCCATACATATGAATCACAAGCAGTGATGATATCAGTTCCTGTTGTCTTCTCTCTGATAGTAAGATCCAATGATACGATAGAATCACAACCTACAGAGTTTGTTAGAGTCACTGTAGCTGTATTGTTACTCTCAGTATAGGTTTTTCCATCTATCCACTTGTATGAATCACAAACGTCTACCACGTCAGTAGAGCTAGATGCAGCAAGAATAGTCAAATCTAGAGATACTGTTGAATCACAACCTGCTGCATTAGTAAGGATATGTGTAGCAGTGTTGTTACTTGCAGTATATGTGTTACCATCTATCCAAGTATAGCTAGTACAAGCAGTCTGTTGGTCTATACCTGCAGTAGAGTAGTTTACTGTTAAATCTAAAGTTACGATTGAATCACAACCCGCAGAAGTAGCAAATGTATCTTTTGCAGTGTTGTTGTTTGCTGTATACGTTACTCCATTAGTCCAGGTATATGAATCACAAGCTGTGATGATGTCAGTGCTAGACTTAGTGTTGTTGATTGTAAGATCAAGTGAAACTATAGAATCACAACCAGCAGCATTAGTGTAAGTATATGTAGCAGTGTTATTGCTAGCTGTATATGTATTACCATCTACCCATGTGTACATATCACAAGAAGCAACTGTAAACGTGGAAGAGTTAGATAGAATTGTTAAATCTAAAGTAACAATAGAATCACAACCTACAGCATTTGTATAAGTGTAAGTAGCAGTATTATTGTTTTCAGTGTAAGTGTTACCATCTATCCACGTGTATGAATCACATGCCGATTGAACATCAGTGCTACTAGATGATGAGTTAATTGTAAGGTCAAGGAATACAATTGAATCACAATTTGCAGCATTTAGTACTGTATCTACAGCTGAGTTGTTGCTTGATGTATATGTGATACCATCTATCCAAGTATACGAATCACAAGCAGTGATTACGTCTGTTGTTGCTGGAGAACCAATAGTAAGGTCTAGCGTTACTACAGAATCACAACCAGATACGTTTGTATACGTATACGTAGCTGTATTGTTGTCAGCATTGTATGTGTTTCCATCTACCCAAGTGTAGTAACTTCCACAAGCGAAAACGACATCAGTAGTTGCATCGCTATTATTGATAGTTAGGTTCAACCTTACAATCGAATCACACCCTGTAGAACTTGTGATAGTATCTCTAGCAAAGAAGTTGGTTGTAGTATAAGTCACACCGTTAGTCCAAGTATAAGAGTTACAAGCTGTGATAACATCTACCCCAAAACTAGTATAGTTCATTGTTAAATTTAAGGTTACAACAGAGTCACAACCAGCAGCGTTCATAAATGTATCAGTAGCAGTATTGTTACTTGCATAGTATAGTACTCCATTAGTCCAAGTAAATGTATCACAAGCTATTCTTGTGTCTATAGAGCTAAGAGAAGAAATGGTCAAGTCAAGAGTTACAACAGAGTCACAACCGGCAGCATTCATAAATGTATCTGTAGCCGTATTGTTATCAGATGTATATGTCACTCCATTTGTCCAAGTGTAGTAACTATTGCAAGAAACAACAACATCCGTAGATGGAGGTGAAGTAATCGTTAAATCAAGAGTTACAATCGAATCACAACCAGCAGCATTTGTATATGTATAAGTTGCTGTGTTATTGCTTGCGGTATAAGTGTTTCCATCTATCCAAGTATAGTAACTGTTACAAGCACTGATTACGTCAGTAGTTCTAGATACTGGAAGTATAGTAAGGTTAAGTCTCACAGTAGAATCACAACCGTCTACATTGGTAAGATGAGCCTCATCTATAAAGTTTGAAGAAGTATATGTTTTACCATTCCAAGTATAACTGCCACAAGCGGTAGCTACCTCAAGAGTTGGATTTGAAGAGTTCAATATCGTCAGATCAAGGGTAATAACAGAGTCACAACCGGCTGCGTTTGTAAGCGTATATGTAGCCGTATTATTGCTCGCTGTATAAAGCACTCCATCCATCCAAGTGAATGTATCGCAAGCTGTCACTACGTCTGTATATGTAGTAGAAAGAATAGTGAAGTTCAATGTAACGATAGAATCACATCCTCCGATATTCGTAAATGTATCTGTTGCAGTATTGTTATTTGAAGTATAAGTTACTCCATTCGTCCAAGTATATGATGCACAAGCAGATTGTACATCTATTGAACTTTCACTACCGATAGTTAGGTTAAGAGTCACTACAGAATCACAACCGGCTGCATTCATGAATGTATCAGTTGCAGTAGTATTATTCGCAGTATATGTGATACCGTCTGTCCAAGTGAATGAATCACAAGCAGAATGTACATCTACAGTAGGTGTAGATGTGATTGTCAAATTCAAAGTAACGATAGAATCACAACCTGCTGCGTTAGTCACTGTGTATGTTGGAGTGTTAGTACTTGCAGTATAAGTGTTTCCATCAATCCAAGTATAATAGCTATTACAAGCATTAATTGTAGCGATTCCAGTATTACTGTTGTTTATGGTTAAGTCAAGAGTAACAATAGAGTCACAACCTGCAGCATTTACAAAAGTATCTGTAGCAGTAGTATTGGATGAGGTATACGTAACACCATTTATCCAAGTAAATGAATCACAAGCAGTATGAGTATCAGTGCTAGCGGTAGGGAAACATTGTACTATGGAGATATCATCAATAGAAATGTACCAAGGAGAGAAATTCATGTATCCATTGATACCCACGTAATACGTTCCTGAAGTAGAAGGTGTGAAAGCACCTTTGATTAATTGAGCAGTAGAGTTGATCCCCGTATTTGCTACAATTGTATTTGTCATAGCTGTAGCAGAAGGCGATGTACCGTATTTGATTCCTACATCAGAGTTTGATGCGGTGTTACCATCTTGGCTAGCATATACCTCAGCTGTATATGTATTTCCAGCTACTAGTTCTACAGGAATAAACAGCCAATCGTCATTACCATATTTTAGGAATGCATTCCAATCACCGGTTCTAGGTGTACGATTATATGTCGTATACGTATTATTTGCTGTCCAGCTACTTGAACCAGAAGCACTTTCCTGAGACAGACATCCTGCGATAACTTCGTTGTGAGTTTGATCATTTTCAAAACCTTCGAAGTATGGAATAGTATATACAGCACAAGGAGTTGTAAAAGAAGAAACTGAAGACCAAGCACTGGTATCAGTTGCAGAACAAATAGATCTTACGTAGAATTCATAGTTTGTGTTTTCTGAAAGACCGGTCAAACTAAATGGGTTAGAGCTTGCAGAAAGGATGTTTCCTGTACCTTGGGTGAAGCCTGCAGTATCCCACTCAATTTGCCATGAAGTAGCAGAGTTATTCTCTGTCCAAGCTAAAGTAGCTGAGTCTGTAGTAAGATTACTAGAAAGCAAAGAACTTGGTGATAGACAGCTAGGAGTAGCTTCTACTTTAAATTCATCTAATGTGATACCACGACCGTAGTCTGAATATGCTTCAAAAGCAATGTAGTAGTCACTTGAAGCATTTGGTAGTGTTATGGTTCTTTCTGTCCAGCTAGAAACCTGACTAGAATAAGATGCTAACAACGTCCAAGTACCTGTGGAAGAGGTTTTGTAGTATACACCAAGTGTATCTTGATCGCTTCCCCAAGCTACTTGCGAATGCCAGAAAACTAATCTAGGGTTTGTAACACTAGAAATATCCATCGAAGGAGTTACTAATTGTGTTCTGTCCCCTGCATAACTATTCTTATAGAAATAAGCATTTAGAGAACCAGCATGAGCTGAAACAGAAGAATTTTGATTTCCGTTTTTAGAGGACCAGTTGGTGGTCCCAGAAAGATTCGTTTGCGTCCAGTTGGTTGGAGGAAACGTAGATCCTTCAAATCCCTCAGTAAAAGGAAATGAAGTTACTTGTGCATTTGAATTCCATGCGAACATGGAAAGAAGCACCAATAAACATAGGTTTTTTGTATTCATAAATTTAAGTTTTGTTCAATAATTAATTTCAAGAAACCCATTAATTTCCTGTACAGATGTTGTGCTTTGAGACCTAACAAAAGGTAAACAGCAACAGTATCTGATGGAGAGAAGTTGAGTTTTCTAATAAAAAAATGTGAAGTACTAAGTTTTCTTTTGATACCGAAATATCAGGTGCAAAGGTAAGTCTAATATTATCCCGCTTACTCCTTTAGTTGACTTTTTTTAGATGATTTGTGTCATATTTTCACCTAAGCTCTACACAAGTATAAATATCACATTTTCAGGAAAATAGATAAGTATGGTTTTCGGTGATAAGAGCACGTTACTTTAATTATTTTTTGGTCATAGAAAGACTGTAGTCCATCTATCGAGATGAAGATTCTGAGAAAAATACTAATAACTTCCTTCCACAATCTGCTTCACCGCTTCAGGGGTTACGGCATTGTGTTCACCCAAGGCTACCCATCCACGTTCGCGAAGTGTTTCACTCACTTTTTCAGCTGCATTTTTATATTGGTCAGTATAGTCAGACAGATGTGTAGGAATGTCAAGAGATTGGAAGAATTTCTCTGTTTTCTCAATGGCCTTTTTAGCTCGTTCTTCTATAGTACCTTCGGTGATGCTCCAAACACGTTCACCATATTGAGCCAGTTTTTCTTTCTTGTTTTCAAAGAAGTAGTGATAGTGTCTAGGTGCTATGATAGCTAATGTCCGTGCGTGATCTATGCCATAGAGTGCTGTAAGTTCATGTCCCATAGCATGAATTGCCCAATCGGTAGGCACTCCTTTTTGTATAAGTCCATTGAGGGCCATCGTACAGCACCACATGAAGTTGGCTGCTGTTTTGTACTCGCTAGGATTTTCTAACACTTTTGGTGCTGTTGCTATAAGACTATTCAAGATGCTTTCAGCAAACCTATCTTGAAGGTCTGCTCCGACTGGATATGTCATATACTGCTCTAATACATGCGTAAAAGCATCAGTAATTCCATTGGCAATTTGTCGTTCTGGGATAGAAGCTACTACGGTCGGGTCTAGTATGCTAAACTGTGGAAATAATCCGGGTCCACCCATCCCTCTTTTTTCACCGAGTTCTCTTCTAGATATAACCGATCCGCTATTCATTTCGGTACCGGTAGCTGGAAGTGTCAAAACTGTTCCAAAAGGCATTCCTACTTCAGTTCGTTTTCCTTTTGCTAGAATGTCCCAAGGTTCATCTCCTTCATACAGGGCAGCTGAGGCTAAAAACTTGGTGCCGTCTATCACTGATCCACCTCCTACGGCAAGTAGAAAATCTATCTTTTTAGATTTGATAATAGCCAACGCTTCCATTAGTATCTCGTATTCAGGATTGGCAGGTATGCCTCCAAATTCTGTATAACTAAATCCTTGAAGAGCATCTGTGACTTGATCGTAAATGCCATTTTTCTTGATACTGCCACCACCATAAAGCAAGAGGATATTTGCTTCCTTAGGAAGTTGAGTTTTTAGTTTGGCTATTTCGCCTTTACCAAATAGTATTTTGACTGGGTTCTGTAGTTCGAAGTTGAGCATGATGTTCTGGTTGATTGTATATCTAACGTCTTTGGAGCCAATAGGTTTATTCTTAGGCAAAGAAAGTATAATCACTAATGGATCTTGCTATTACTCCTTCACTATTCTCACCACAGCTTTTCCTTCATTTTCGGTTATTAGTTCCAACAAATAGATACCCTTGGCTGCATCTAAGTCAAATGAAAGACTATTTGTGTTTGATACAGTTTTACTATCTATTACTTGTCTGGTGATTGATAGTAGTTGTGCCTGAATTTTTGAGTGTCTTTTATCAAACTCTATGGTTAATTCTCCTTTGGTTGGATTTGGATATATTCTAAAAGAGTGTTTAAGACTATTTTCGGTAATCCCAAGTTTTGTTATACTTATACAAGAAGAAGTGTCCTTGCATCCATTTCGACTTACTTCTACCGCATAGTCCCCATTTTGTGTTGGGGTATATGATTGATTGGTTGCTAATGGTATAACATTGAAGGAATCAATGCAATTAAGCCATTGATAGGAAGCACTAATTTGATTCGATGTTAAGGTATCCCCATTTAGACTAATAGATGTATCTGAATTGGTGACGTTTAAGTCAAGGAGGACCATAGAATCACAGCCATAACGGTTCTGTAAAGTATGTGTGAGTGAATCAACGCTTTGATAGTAAGTTTGACCATCTATCCAAGTAAGTTTATCACAAACGGTTTGACTGTCAAAGGTTGTATCAGGAGTACAATAAGATAATTTAATTATAAACACATCTAAATCACCATTAGACAAGATAGAAGTTCCGAGTCCGTTATAGGGTACGTTCACCGTGTCTCGGAAGTTACCTAAAATATAGACATCTCCTGAAGGGCTAATACTGGTGAATCTACCATAGTCATATTTTGAACTTCCTGCGGTGGTAACATTAATAAAGTTCCCATTGGAATCTAATGTCTGAACGTATATGTCCCCTTGACCATTAGATGTTTGAAGATGAGAAGGTGGACCAGGATTAAAATCTACTACCCCTTGAAAAGCACCTACTGAATGGACTCTTCCTTTTTTATCAATGGATAGTGAGTATCCAAAATCAAACTCTGTTCCACCAAACGCTTTTGCCCATTTATAATTCCCTTGATTATCAAGTTTTAGAATAAATACGTCTGAGTTTCCCTGAGATGTAATAGTTGCTATGCCTGATCCAGGGTCAAAGTCTGCCGTATTCCCAAATGTTCCAATCGCATATATGTTTCCAAATTCGTCTAGCTTCAAAGAATTAATAATTTCTGAGTCTAAACCTCCTACTTTTTTTGCCCACAAAAATGTTCCGTTAGAGTCTAATTTTTGAATAAACACATCGTTCCATTGTGCCGTTAAGTTACTTATACCTGGTCCTGGATCAAAATCTACGGTATTGCTAAAAGTGCCAGCACAATATATATTTCCTTTTGCATCAATATCCATTGCTCTACCTCTATCTTGACCAACACCTCCAAATTGCTTAGCCCATTTGAAATTTCCATTATTGTCTAGTTTTTGAATAAAAACATCATAGGTTGCGGATACGAGATTATACGTTCCAATTCCTGGATCAAAATCTACCTTATCCCCAAAAAAACCAAGTGTATAAACATTGCCAGCTGCATCTAATTTTATGCTTCTACTTTGGTCAGTACTAGCCCCACCAAAAGTTTTAACCCACTTTAAAATTCCATTGGAATCTAGTTTCATGACAAAGACATCCCATCTTTCAACGGATGTTTTAAAATGGATGTTAGAACTAGGGTCAAAATCTACTCTTTCGCTGAACGTACCAGTCAGATAAATGTTTCCATCGTCATCTACTGTGATAAACTGTCCCGCATCTGATTCTACTCCTCCTATGCTCTTTGCCCAAATGAATGAGCCGTCTGATCTAAGTTTTTGAATGTAAATATCGGAACGACCATTTGAGGTTAATACGTTTATTCCAGAGTTAGGATTAAAGTCAATCGAACCATTAAATTCACCTGTTGTATATATATTCCCGTTATTGTCGATGGCATTTCCATATACATTTTCTTGACCAGTACCACCGATAGTTCTAATCCATTCAAGATTTAAATTTTGGGTGTAAGCATTTGGGATAGCAAAACATAGAAAAATGAAAAATAGAATTTGTAGTCTTTTCATAGCTTTAAGGTTGTATTGTATTTTGTTTCTACCTCAATATTCCTCCTACATTAGCCTTGATTTTTTTGGCAATATCATCGAGTGGTAGGTCATTGTCGTCTATACCAAATGGATCTTCAATTTCTTCTGCGAGAAGTTCTATACTTACCAATACATAAAAAATAAATACCGCTATAAGAATGGTTCCGTATCCAAACGAAGATACAAATCCAATGGGAAGTGTGAGGACGTACACAAAAATGAATTTCTTCAAAAATAGATTATAAGAGTAGGGCATAGGTGTGTTTTTAATACGCTCACATGCTCCTGTGATATTCGAAAAAGTGTTGAGATTGGTATCCATTGCGAGATATTCTATGTCGCTTATTTCTCCCTTGTTTTTAAGTTCTCTCAGTCTATTGTACATCAGCTGAGATATGTAGCTTGGCTTATGAGATGCAGCATAAAACTTCTCTTCTTCATCCTTTGTAAGTTCTACGTCGAGCTCCTCGTTCTCGTCACGAAGGTGCCATTTGAGAGCAAAGACATAATTAGAAATCATCCGGCTAAAAAATGAAACCGTATCAGAATCATTTGTGGTAGAAGATACCTTGATGGCAAGGGTACGTGTATTATTGACCAACTCACCCCATTTTTTTCGACCTTCCCACCATCTGTCATACGCTGTATTGGTACGAAAAACCAATAACAGAGATAGTACAAATCCGATAAGAGAATAAACCGCTATAGCATCTTTAAAAATATGGAGGTCTTCTAGATATGTGAGTTCTACATATGTCAACCCAGCGGTGAACAAAGCCAGTATGATCATTTCGACGAACAGAATACGAAGAGTGTCACTCTTAGGAACTTTGAGTATGTGAGTGAACCATAATTTGGGATTATATTTTACCATATTGTTATCGTGTTTTTAGAGGCAATAGCCACGTTGAATTGGATGAAGTTCGTCAAATATAGAAAATCACTCGATTGGTTTGGCTTCAATCGTGATATTCTAGGGGTAAAGTTTCCTACTTTTGCTTGTAGTGAAATATCTCAAAATATCCCTTTCTGTAATTCTTGCTTTGATTTTATATAGTGCTGACTCCACCGCACAAGTGTATGACGATTATGATATAGATGATGTGGAGATGGAAGAGGTGGATCAGCCTGCATATGTTCCTCGTCATAAACAGATAGGAATACGTTCTGCAGAAGGAAAGAAGTGGCTTGAAAAATCTGGAGTAGCTATTAGTTCAAAATATGATCAAATGGTCCATCATCAGATGTGTTATATCGTCAGCAGTAATAAAAAGTTTGGTTTGATTACAAAAGAAGGAAAGGAGCTAGTTCCATTGAAATACGATGAAATAAAACGTGGAGCTACCTATAAAAGTGGTTTAATAATAAAGGCAGAGAAAGGATATGGTGTGGTGGATTTCACCGGTAAGGTTGTTGTCAAGCCGGAGTACATGGAAATTATTTACAATGACCTTCAAAAGTCTGTGACACTAGTTCGACTTGATTCGAATAGAAGAGGGTTGGTGTTTGGTTCTGATGATGTGTATCCTGATGATTTAGATAATTTTACTTTTTTTAGCGATGGAGTGTTGGCTTCAAAAAAGGGAAAGTATGGCTTTTTGGTAGACGGCAAACCGATTATACCTTTTGAGTACGACAGTCTCTATTTTAAGGCAAAGAAGGCTAATCGTTATCAACGTAAGCCAAAATACAACAAGAAGCCTCCGTATCTTATCGCGTCACCTTCTGGAACGACCAAAATGGTTGCACTAAAGGATGGAAAACATGCCCTAATTGCAAGTGACGGTTCTACTATTTTGGATCTTGAGTATGATGAGATTTATTTTGATCCGCTGCGAGGGATTTATAGGTTCTCCAAGGATAAACTTTGGGGGCTTTATGTACCCAGATCGGGATATACAAGCAAAACGGAGTATACATACATATATACGGATGGAACTAAATATATAACGCTCACCAAGGATGAAAAAAAAGGTCTGATTGATTACCAAGGTCAGCAAATTTTGCCGTTCAAATTTGATAATATCAGCATCCAAGGATGGGAGACATATTTTCAGGTAGAAATAGGCAAGAAATTTGGGTGGTACTCCAATAAGGGAAAAGAAATCATACCGGTAATCTATGACGATTTGGACGATTTTGGAAGCTTTCAACCGAAGTTTGAAGGACTCTTTCATGCCAAGATAGGAGAGAAAGAAGGAATCATAGACACCAATGGTGTGGTGGTCCCTGTAGTATATGACAATGTATATAGCATTTACTCAGGAAGTCACTTTGTGGTAGAACAAGACAGTTTGAAAGGACTATACAATGTAGATGGTAAACTCGTAGCACCCATAAAATATGATTTCATCAAAAGGAACAAGTACAAAGGTTCAATATCTCTGATATTGAAAAAAGATGGACTTTATGGTTTGTTCATAGATGATAACAATAGAATCGAACCTCAATTCAAATCTCTACGATTATTACCTGATGGAGATGGTCATCTGATGGTGCCAAGCTCAGGGAAGTTTTTGTTCAAGCGAACCGAAAGTGTGAAAAGTAAGTTCGGGCTGATAAATCAAATAAATGGTGAGATAATACTGCCTACAAAGTATGACGAGATTGTATGTCAAGTCTCAAGCAAGGATGGATATCTTTTCGTCGTAGCCAAAGGTGATAAATATGGGGTTGTCAATCATAAAAATGTGGTAATTCTTCCCTTTATATATGAGCATATTGACTTCAAGATGGCAAACATTTATGCGAGTCATGGATACGGTCTTACCGCCGTGGTCCAAAAAAATGGCAAATATGGTCTTGTGAACATGAAGAAATTTGAACTGATAATACCGCAGTACGATCACCTCGAAAAGGTCCAGCAAGATGGATTGTTTAAGGCAAAGAAGAATGGCACGTATTCACTCATTAATTCAAAGAATGAAGTCATTCACGGTGGTCCGTTTGATGATGTTTCCAATTTTGAAAGAGGTACAGCATACACTTTCTACCAGGAAAAAATGAATTCGATAGACGCTAGAGGGGTGGTTGGGAACGAACAGAAATCTATAACTGCTCACAATGGTTATACCAATTTTGAAGTGTTAAAAACAGAACTTTATGAAGCCTTGATAGACACTGCAAATGATAAATTGATGGAGTTTTGTAAAAAGGTAGCACCATCTCAGCACCTGCTTCAGTTTATACCCAATAATGTTTTTAATAGAAAGAAACTTGGCTATGTTTATACAGAAGTGGTCATTGAAAAGTATTACAGTGCCTTGCTCCAATACAAGACAAGGGAATTGGGAATCCCATACGATGCTGGAGGTTCTGAGTACTATATTAATGAACGAAAGAAACTAAAAAGAAACCTATTGGATATAGATGACTTCACGATTTATAAACGTGGTATGGTGACCGTAGGAAGAAATGATAGTCCAGCATATGGAGATAGGACATTAGAGAGGTTTTTAAGAAATGCCATGCACGTGAATGGATATTGGATAAGCACCTATTTTATGCAGCGAAGATTTTAAAGACATGTGATTGATTAATTTTCGTTCTGTACATTCGCCTTATGTCAAACTATGTCATCAAAAGCGAAGAACAATATCATGACCTTTATTCCAAAAGTATTGAAGACCCTGAAAAATTTTGGGGAGATTTTGCGGAGCAAGAGTTTACGTGGCATAAAGGATGGGACAAGGTAGTAGACTTTGATCTAAAAGAACCTCGTATTAGTTGGTTTGAAGGAGCTAAATTAAATATCACAGAAAACTGTATCGATAGACATCTAATGACAAGAGGTGATCAGACAGCTATCATTTTTGAAGCCAATGATCCAAATGAAGAAGCACTGCATATCTCGTATAACGAACTAGCCAAAAATGTAAATAAAACCGCCAACATGTTAAAGGCTAATGGAGCAAAAAAAGGCGATAGAATTTGCCTATACATGCCCATGACTCCAGAGTTAGCATATGCTGTCTTGGCGTGTGCGAGGATAGGAGCAGTCCATTCGGTAGTGTTTGCAGGATTTAGTGCCAAGAGTCTTTCAGATAGAATAAATGATGCAAGCTGCAACATCGTAATAACTGCCGATGGAGGCTATCGTGGAACTAAGATTACTCCACTAAAGGATATCACAGATGAAGCTCTTGAGAGTTGCGATAGTGTAGATAAAGTGATTGTACTAAATCGAACCAATAGCAAAGTTGCTATGGAGTACAATCGAGATGTATGGTGGCAAGATGAGTTTGCAAAAGCAAGTGAAATCTGTCCAGCAGAAATAATGGATGCTGAGGATATGCTTTTCATTCTGTACACAAGTGGAAGTACCGGAAAACCAAAAGGAATGGTGCACACTTGTGGGGGCTATATGGTCTATGCTAATTATAGTTTTAGAAATGTGTTTCAATATGAAGAAGGTGATATCTATTGGTGTACAGCGGATATAGGGTGGATCACTGGGCACAGCTATATAGTATATGGACCTTTGAGTGCTGGTGCTACTACTGTCATGTTCGAAGGAGTTCCAAGCTATCCGGATATGGGCAGATTTTGGGAGGTAGTAGAGAAGCATAAAGTGAATATATTTTATACTGCACCTACGGCTATACGCTCATTAGCTACTTGTGATATTAACTTGGTCAACAAGCACGACTTGAGTAGTCTCAAAACATTGGGCACAGTTGGCGAACCGATCAATCTAGAAGCTTGGGAATGGTACGATGAGCATATCGGAAAAGGGAATTGCCCGATTGTAGATACGTGGTGGCAGACAGAGACCGGAGGTATAATGATCACTAGCATCGCGGGAGTGACTAAAGACATTCCTACGTATGCCACATTGCCATTACCCGGAATACAACCTTGTCTTATGAATGAGCAAGGAAAAGAGATTGAAGAATCAGAAGCAGAGGGCAGACTTTGTATAAAACATCCTTGGCCTAGCATGGCAAGAACAATTTACGGAAACCACCAACGATTTGCGGACACGTATTACAGCAGTTTTTCGGGCAAATACTTCACTGGGGATGGAGCTCGTAGGGATGCAGAAGGAAACTATAGAATCACCGGTAGGGTAGATGATATAGTGATAGTCAGTGGTCATAACCTAGGTACTGCAGAGATAGAAAATGCTATCAATGAGCATGAACTAGTTGCAGAAAGTGCGGTAGTCGGATATCCACATGATGTCAAAGGAAATAGCATATACGCATTTGTAACTTTGAGAGGTGAAATAGAAGAAAGCATGGCTACAGAAGAAATAAAGTCGCTGGTTTCGAACACATTGGGTCCAATTTGCAAGCCCGAAAAAATTCAGTTTACAGACGGGTTGCCTAAAACACGAAGTGGTAAAATAATGCGACGAATATTAAGAAAAGTAGCCGAAGGAGATACATCAAACCTCGGAGATATATCGACCCTGCTCAATCCAGAATGTGTGCAGAGTATTATAGAAGGGAGAGTATAAATTTTTCAGATTCACGTCTTCCTGAGTTCATGAACTTGTCATAATCTGGAGAATAATCTCATGATTGTTTCACTTGCACGTTTTTCTATGGTCTCTATTTTTTTATAGAAAGATTTGTTGCTAATTTCACAGAGGTTTCAATTTTACCCTATTACATTTTTGAAATCCAGACCAATGAGAAATCTGCTTACCAAATCAATACTGTTGGCATTTTTATGCCTTTTCGGTTTCCTTGTCAACGGACAAGTTATTGTTGATTTTGGTTCTAGTTCTACTTCTAGTTGTTCTCCAGCAACTATTAATTTCAATAGTTTGTCTTCAGGACCTATCAAACTTCATTCATGGGATTTTGACAATGGCACTTCTTCCAGCTTTAATGACCCTTCCGTTATTTTCTCAGACCCAGGGGTTTACTCTGTTAAACTTACGGTCACAGACACCAATAATATTACGTACTCTACTACCAAGGATATAACTATTTATGATGACCCTGTCCCTTCTTTTACATCAGACCTTACTGAAATATGTGAGAGAGATATAGTTTCGTTCACAAATAAATCTATCAAAGGATCTACTCCAATTACAACCTACGTTTGGGATTTTGGTGATGGCTATGTTTCTTCTTTAGAAAATCCTGTACATAGATACACGAGTTCTTCTACTTATACTGTGAAGTTGAGAGTTTGGGATAGTGCAGGGTGCACTTCTGAGACGAGTCTATCCAATTACATAGAAGTTAAGGAGAGGCCAGAAGCAGCTGTGATTTCTAATGACGCTATTGCCTGCAAACCACCTGTTTCCGTCACTTTTAACAACAATACTGTGGCTACCAACACTTCTTACGTATGGGATTTTGGTGATGGTAGCAGTTCCACTAGTTTTAGTCCTACACATTCCTTTACTGGTTTTGGTACGTATGATGTCACTATGGTAGCTACTCACAGTTCTGGGTGCAAAGATTCTATAACGGTGCCTAGCAAGGTAGAAATAGCTCCTTTGGCAGTTGACTTTACTTATCCCAACGTATTGTGTGAGGAAACAGAAGTGAAGTTCACTGAGGATGTGACACCTAAACTTACTACTCCTACTTATTATTCTTGGTATTTTGATGATGGATCTTCTGCCTCTGGTAAAGAAGTGCTCAAGGTCCTGCCCAAAGGAAGCCAATCGGTCAAACTAAAGATTACAAATCTGAAGTGTACTGATGAAAAGACCATACTATTAAACGTCGAACCAAAACCAGAAAATACAATCGTAACACCTGATCAAATATGTGGTCCGAATCAGTTCGTAAAATACTATTTTAATAAAACAGGAATTGATACTTTTAGCTGGCGTATCGACGATGCTTTTAATACTCAAAAGGATACAGGAGTAGCTGTTTTGAATAAAGAAACAGACCATTATTTCAAGCTATATTTAAAATCTGATCTCGGCTGTGAAGCGGTTTATATTGATACAGTTAGACAGTCATTAGGTTTATTTGAGATAACTCAGGATACTGGGGCATGTGTTCCTTATTCGTTTGTACCTAGTATCAAGAATGAAAGTCTATATGCGATAGATTCTATTGATTGGGATTTGCTGGACTTTGGTGTTCCTAGTTATAGTGGATTGAATAGGCCATTATTATCAATTTCGGATACAGGTGTAAATTATCTGAATGTAAGAATCAAGGATGAAATTGGGTGTAAATATCAGTTTTCATCTCAGATTTCAGGAGGAAATCTACCTACAGCATCTTTCGTTTCATCCAAGGACACCATCTGCAATAAGGAAGACATTAAATTCACAAATACCTCTACAGGACCCATAAAACCAAACGAATTTCAATGGGAAATGGGCGGAAGTGTAGGGAATACAAGGGTTTGGACACCTATAGTTAAAGAATTTCCTGATGATTATGAAGTGACGCATGTTGCTTCTCATTATGGGTGTTCGGACACAGTTTATGGCAATAGAGATATTCACATCCTTGGTCCATACGCGAGGTATTATTCACTCAGTGATTCATGTGTAGATAGTTACAAAGAGATCAGAGGTGTACTGATGGGAGCAGAAACGTTCTTTTACCATAAAAATGGAACGCAAATTTCTACAGACACTAATTTTTTTCAGAGTTTCAAGGATGGAGATTCGTTAAGGTTGATAGCCGCTAATGCTACAACGGGGTGCTCAGATACTTTCAGTAATGCGATGTCAGTAAAAGGAGATGCGTTTTTGGATTGGAAAGTAAGTGCGGATGAATGTGCACCAGCTAAAATTGAATTGATAAAAAGCAGTTATAATCTGGATTCTACCAAATGGTTCTATAATGGCACAGATACGAAACAGCGACAGGATACTTTTCGTCTGACTTCAAGTTTAGGTGGAGTGTTGAATATGAAACTGAAAGGTTACGGAAAGAACGGTTGTGAGATCGTATTGGATACGAATATTTTGATAACCGGTGCTCGATTAAAGCCTAGAATAGGTCAATCATACGGATGCTTTCCAAAGACTTTCACTTTGATTGACAGTTTTTGGAATGACGCAGATGAGTTTAGGTATTGGGTCGTAGATGGAGATTCTATTAGTTCTGATTCGCTTATTACTATCTATACCTTAGACGGTCTACGAGACGCTTCGAGTAATGTCATTTCTATAAAATTAGTTGGTGGTACAGATAGTTGTGTTTCATCTCAGCAATACAACTTTGCACATTCAGGAGTGAAGTTTGAGTCTATGTATTCTGATAGTATTTTAGATTGCAGTCAATCGCTTTATACCTTTTCTATTTCTATAAATAATGCTGATGCAGGATTAGTAGACTTGTATGAGTTGGTGTACAATGGAGACACCCTTCGAGACTACATTCCGAAGTTTTCAAAAAGCATAGAATTAGATGGGAGTATGGATACGGTGTACTTAACAGTTTTGTCTAAAAGAGGATGCAGGACAACACAGGAACTTGTTTTTCTTAAAAATAAACCAGCCCTTGTTCCATTATTTTCGTCCAGCGATGCCAGTGCTAGTTGTCCACCATTGCAAGTCAATTTTAAGGATGAGTCGTCGAGTAAGTTTGGTAGTGTAGTATCACGAGAATGGTTCATAAATGGACAGTTTTTTTCTACAGCTACTAATCCATCACGCATTTTTTCAGAGCCAGGAGCGTATACTATTCTTCTCAAAACCACAGATGAGAGGGGATGTTCGGATAGTATAGTCGTAGACTCATTCGTGAGAATAAATGGAGAGCAAGTTGAGATAGATTTTGGAGACACGCTGTTTTGTAGTTCGGATACGGTACGTTGTCGTGTGATACAAGGGGATGCAGTAAAGTATGAATGGGATATGGGGGACGGTACCGTGATAGAAGGTGATGAAGTTTTATATCACTACTCTGATTCTGGTGTATTTCCTATTCAAGTACTGGTATCTGATTCCAGCAATTGTAAGTACCCCGTACTTAACCCCAATGAAATTCGAGTATATCGAAATCCAGAAGCCAGATTTCATAGCGATATTCCTTGCCTCAATGAATCCATGTGGGTTCATGACTCTTCCATGTACTATGGAAATAAAAAGAGTACAGAGTGGTGGGTAGATGGATTGTATTCTCAAAATGTTTCATCCGTTCACCATCAGAATTCTTCGACAGATGTGCCCATTAAATTGAAAGTGGAAGATGAGCATGGTTGCTTAGATAGTTTAGTTTCTTTACAAAAGTTGTACAGTATACAAGCGAATTTTCAGTTTGATCAAGGATACATATGTGAGCAAGATAGCTTCACGTTGGCAGAGGATGTCGTAACAGATACGACCTTAGAAAGCTTAAATTATTTTATTGATAGTACACCCTTAAACGTTGCCAGTTCTGGTAAGTTTGTTGGTGTGATGCAAGGTACATATGATCTTGGACTCATAGCAACTAACCAAGCCGGATGCAAGGACAGTATAGTAAAGCCGGGAATACTTAAAGTTGCAGGTTCTTATACCAAATCCAATTCCGACATTGATTTCATATCCGTAGGGGAGGCTAATGAGGTGCTTGTGACGCTGATAAAAGATACGACAGGAATATTTGAATACTATCAGGTATATAATGCTAATACCAAGATCTGGGAGTCTGGAGATGTAAATGATACCACACTTTCCTTATCGTTAATGAAACCATACTTGAACTCTGTTTGTCTAAGAGCCGTAGGGTCAAATAGATGTTTGTTGCCTGATGTAAACTCTCAAAAAGAGCACTGTTCTATAGAAGCTAGAGGAGAATCTCTATCTATGGCCAGAAAAGTAAAATGGAGTCAATACATTGGGTGGAAGAGAGTAGAGAAATACAATGTGTATCGATTAGAAAATGAAGATTTCAAGCAGATAGGAACAGTTCCAGGAGACAGTTTCACGTACATAGATACGGTACACTTAAATTGCAATGAAGTCCAAATTTATAAGGTGTCCGCTGTGGCGGAGAATATATCGTATAGCGATACTTGCCATATTATATCGGTATGGGACTATGACATGCAGGTGCCCAAGATAAGAACAGTTTCAGTATTGAATAATGACATAGAGATAAAGTTAGAAGAGGGAAAAGTAGGACAGTTTGCGGTAGAAAGAATTGAGTTAGAAAGAGAAGATATCTTTGGTAGTTTACAAAACATTCAAGTTCTTCAATCAAACTCTACGTATGTCTTGGATCAAGGTGTAGATGTCAATGTGGGTGCTTATAAGTATAAAGTGAGGGTATTGGATGAGTGTGGTGCTGTAAGCGAATATTCTGAACCTGCGAAGAGCATTTTTCTTTCGGTTAAGACAGATAAGACAACGTCCTATCCGCTTTTAAAGTGGAACAAAGCAACACTCTGGAAAGAACAAATAAACAGTTATGCCATTTTCAAAGAGAGCGAGGGCCTTCTTGTTGAAATTGGTCGAACTTTTGGTCTGTCGGATACTCAGTTTATAGACAATACAGGAGATCTCGCATGTAGCAATTCGGCGTGTTATGTAGTGGAAGCTTATTCTACAGACATGGAGGATACAAGTAGGTCCAATCTGAACTGTGGAGGAATTAAATCTAAACTGTATGCTCCCAATGCTGCTACACCAAACAATGACGATATCAATGATGGATTTGGACTTCGAGGTTTGTATATAGCTCAGTTTCATTTGGAGA
>JBMYYN010000013.1:0-19474 GCA_049609445.1 Bacteroidia bacterium
AACCGAGATTAGATACTTTGGATGATACGATCAAATCATTCTTTCCATCAAAATAATTTTAGAAAAAAAGTAAAAGTTAAAACAATGAAAAATATATTAAAATCATCTTTTGTTATTATGCTTACAGCTGCTTTCTTAATGGGATGTAACAATAGCAAAAAATCAGATTCTAGTGCATTAGGAAGTAGTGCAGCAGAAAAAGTATATGTAAAACCAGGAGATCACGATGACTACTATGCATTCATCTCTGGTGGATTTAGCGGGCAGTTATCTGTATATGGACTACCTTCAGGTAGACTGTTCAAAGTGATTCCGGTATTCTCTCAAGATGCTGAAAAAGCTTATGGATACAACGAAGAGACTAAGCCAATGTTGAACACGTCTCACGGTTTTGTTCCTTGGGATGATTCGCATCACCCTGACATCTCTCAAACTAACGGAGAATTAGACGGTAGATGGTTATTTATCAATGGTAACAATACTCCTCGTATTGCTAAGGTTGACTTAACGACTTTTGAAACCACTGAGATCATCGAGGTTCCAAATAGTGCTGGAAATCACTCATCGTCATTTGTGACTGAGAATACAGAGTATGTTGTAGCAGGTACACGTTTCTCTGTTCCAGTTCCTCAAAAAGATATGCCGATTAAGGATTACAAAGGAAACTTTAAAGGTGCTTTATCTTTCATCTCAGTTGCTCCTGAAACAGGAAATATGGATATCAAATTCCAGATCTTGATGCCAGGGTTTAACTATGACCTTTCTCACCCAGGTAGAGGTGAATCACACGGTTGGTTCTTCTTCTCTACTTATAACACTGAGGAGGCTAGTACATTACTAGAGGTAAATGCTTCTCAAAATGATAAAGATTTCATCGCAGCTGTAAACTGGAAGAAAATCGAAGAGTATGTAAACAATGGTGGAGGTACAATGATGCCTGCAAATTATGCTCATAACGTATATGAAGAGTCTACTCATATGGCTACTTCTACTATGAAGAAAGAAGTGCTAGTAGTGAACCCTTCTGAGATTCCAGGTGCTATTTACTTGATGCCTACTCCTAAGTCTCCGCACGGTTGTGACGTAGATCCAAGTGGTGAGTACATCGTAGGTAGTGGTAAACTTTCAGCTAACTTGACAGTACACTCATTCACAAAAATGAAAGAAGCTATCGCTGCTGAAAACTTTGCTGGAGATGCATATGGTATTCCAATTTTGGACTTCGAAGCTATCAATGCTGGTACTGTAGAGCAAGCAGGTTTAGGACCATTGCACACAGAGTTTGATGGTGAAGGTAATGCGTACACGACATTCTTTATCTCTTCTGAGGTAGTAAAATGGAAATTAGGTACTTGGGAAGTAGTAGATAGAAAACCAACTTTCTACTCTGTAGGTCACTTAATGATTCCTGGAGGAAACTCTAGAAAACCGTTTGGTAAGTACGTAGTAGCGATGAATAAGATCACTAAGGATAGATATCTTCCTACGGGACCTGAGGTTACTCAGAGTGCTCAGTTATACGATATCTCTGGTGAGAAAATGGAATTATTACTTGACTTCCCTACTGTTGGAGAGCCACACTATGCTGCTGGTATCAGAGCGGACATCGTAGCTGCTAATTCTAAGAAGCTATTCCCTCTGGAAGAGAATGATCACCCATACGCTACTAAGAGTGAAGCAGATGCTAAAGTGGTGCGAGAAGGGAATGAAGTGCACGTATATATGACAATGATACGTAGTCACTTTGCTCCAGATAACATAGAAGGGATACAAACTGGTGATAAAGTTTATTTCCACGTAACTAACCTAGAGCAAGATTACGACGTACCTCACGGTGTGAGTATGATTGGTGCAAATACTTCTGAACTTCTTATCATGCCTGGTCAAACAGAGACATTCACTTGGGAGCCAAAAGAAGTAGGTGTATGGCCATTCTACTGTACAGATTTCTGTTCGGCACTTCACCAAGAGATGCAAGGATACGTTCGTGTATCTCCTAAAGGATCAAGCGTTCCTTTGAGATGGTCGATAGGCGAAGATATAGAGTAATTTTATGTTAAATTAAATAAGTTAATCTCTAAAATGAAGGGAGCGTTTTTAATTTTTCGCTCCCTTTTTTAATAAATAAAAAGTAGAAATCGAAATGAAGAAATCAAAAATCCTAATGATAGTTGGGGTTCTGTTATTAACGAGCTTATTTGTGCTTCCACTGTGGAATATCACACTAGAAGCTCCCCAGTATCCAGACCCTATAGGAATGAATATCCACATAGATAAGCTTGCGGATATGAACCCAAATGATATAAAGAATATCAATATAATGAACCATTATGTAGGTATGAAAGATATTCCCGAGACATTACCTGAGTTTGAGTTGTTTCCATATGTAGTAATCGGAGCTATACTCTTAGGATTGATCATCGGATTTAAGCTCAACTATAAGTGGTACCTAGTTTGGTTTATCGTTATGTGCATAGTAGGCTCACTTGGTATGTATGATTTTTACTTGTGGGAGTACGACTATGGGCATACACTAAATGAGAAAGCAGCCATACAGTTTAAAAACCCTGATGGCTCTCCTCTAGCGTACCAACCACCTTTGATTGGCTCAAAGACTATATTGAACTTTGTGGCTCATTCCTATCCTAGAAGTGGAGGTTATCTTCTATTTCTAAGTATGGGCATGTCCCTGATCGCATTTTTCGTAGGTAAAAAAGAAGCAGCAAAATGAGAGTTTTGGTTCTAGTATTTATTGCAGCTCTATTGGCTTCATGCAGTATGGAGCCTAAGGAAATAGATTATGGCAGGGATGCGTGTAGCTATTGTAAAATGAATATCGTTGATCAACAGCACGCAGCAGAAATAGTCACAAAAAAGGGAAAAGTGTATGTCTATGATGCCATAGAATGTATGCTAAATGATGATGAGAATAGTGGTGCAGAGTCTGTAGGTCTCTATCTAGTTATGGATTACAATAACCCAAATACTTTTATAGATGCTAAGACTTCATACTATCTGATAAGCGAAAATGTTCCTAGCCCAATGGGTGCTTTTTTGTCGGCTCTAAAGTCTGAAGGAGATGCAATAAAAATGCAACAAGAAAAGGGAGGTAAAACCTACAATTGGGAAAGTATTCAAAAAGAATTTTAATTAAATAATACAGGTTTATGAAATTACTAAAATTAACATTGGTAGTTGCATTTATGACCATGTTCATGTTTTCTGAAGCTCAGAAAGCAGGAAATTGTGGCTTGTGCAAAATGGATATAAACGATACACGTTTTTTAGCCAAAGCTGAGCTTCTGTCTGGAGAAATAGTGTATTTCGATGCGGCAGAGTGCCTTATAAATTTCCTTAAGGAGAATGATACAAAGGTTAAAATCAGCTGGGTAGCAGATTATAACTCAAAGAAGAGTATCGATGCGACTAAAGCATATTATCTGAAGAGTAAGGGTCTTCCGAGCCCTATGGGGGCAAACTTGTCGGCCTACGAAACCGAAGAGGCCGCTAAGGCTATGAAAAAGCAAAAAGGTGGTGAAGTGCTTGATTGGGAAGCTTTGAGAGTCAAATTTGAGAATTCAAGATTTGGTAGTGTAGAAGGCGGACACCATCATCACGGAGGCAGACCTGATATGTATGGTCCTGCAGGAGTGATGGGAGATCACTTACACGCTAAAGGCGGTAAAATGCTATCTCTTTGTTATATGAACATGGGGATGGAAGGATCTCGTAGTGGCACGGAACTGTTATCAGATGCAGAGGTACATGCAAATCACATGGTCTCACCACAGGATATGAGAATGTCCATGTACATGTTGGGAGGAATGTGGGCACCATCAGACAGAGTAACACTTATGTTAATGCAAAACTTAGTATCTAACAAGATGGATCTTACGTCCAAAATGATGATGGGAGGTATGACTATGGTTAGAGATTTTAGCACTTCTTCTGTAGGATTTGGAGATCTCAAGGCGAGTGCTATGATTGGACTTTGGTCTAAATCTCACAGTTCTATACATCTCAATACTGGTGTAAGTGTACCACTTGGGAGTGTAGAACGTACAGATGAAACTCCAATGAAAGAAGCGGCAAAACTGCCTTATGCTATGCAGTTAGGTTCAGGAACAGTAGACGCTAATATCGGTGCAACATACCGGGGAAGTAGCGGGCAGGTATCTTGGGGTTTACAGCAGCTCAATACATTAAGATTTGGTGAGAATAGTCAAGGATACAATTTCGGAAATATGTACCAATCAAATGTATGGGGTGCATATGCTATCAACAAAAGATTCAGTTCGTCTCTAAGGGTAAATGGATCTATATATGAAGCCATTGATGGTCAAGATGATGAACTAAGCATAATGATGGTTCCTACGGCCAATCCTGCAAATTATGAGAGACAATTAGTGAGAGGTTTTATAGGAGTAAACTCATTACTAGCAAATGAGTCTATACTTATTTCAGCAGAGTTTGGAGCTCCTTTGTATCAACACACAGACGGCATTTTCATGAATGAAACAATGTCGTTAAATGCCTGTGTTAAGCTAATATTGTAATCAGTGTTGGTTAGAAGGTTTATTGGTATTTTTCTATTATGGATCATATGCACACATAGTGCTGTTGGTTCAGAGATAGAGGTATGTAGCACATGCTCCTACACATCCATTCAGGATGCCGTTGATTTTGCTTCATCTGGAGATGTTATTATTGTTAAAAAAGGAACCTACATGGAGTATGATATTTTAATCGAAAAACCACTTTCGATAATAGGAGAGGGAAGACCTCTGATAGATGTGGACCGAAAGGGATATGGACTTATTGTCAAATCAGACAGTGTGAATATCAAAGGCATTGATATAACTCGAATAGGGCAGAGTTATACTAAAGATTATGCAGCCATATATTTTTCAAAAAGTGACCATTTCAAAATTGAAGATGTCGTTTTGACCAAAGTTTTCTTTGGTATGCTAATAGAAAAATCACATCATGGATTGATCCAAAAAAACCTCGTGTCAAGTGATGCTATAAAAGAAGCAGGCTCAGGAAATGGAATCCATATGTGGTACTCTTCCCACCTAACTGTACAAAACAATGAATGTCATAATCTAAGAGATGGGATTTATTTTGAGTTTGTGACTGAGAGTACTACACTGCACAACTATAGTCATGACAATTTGAGATATGGATTACACTTTATGTTTTCTAACAATGATGAATACCATTACAACAAGTTTTCAAACAACGGTGCAGGTGTAGCTGTGATGTTTTCTAAAAAAATACAGATGTCAAATAACACCTTTACGGAAAACTGGGGAACAGCGAGTTATGGTCTTCTTCTCAAAGAAATTTACGATGCGGAAATAGTAAATAATGTTTTCAAGGAGAACACAATCGGCATATTTACGGAGGGCTCCACTCGTATCAATTATATCAATAATGACTTTGAGAATAATGGGTGGGCTATCAAAGTTTCGGGAGCCTGCTATACCAATGTGTTGAAGCACAATAATTTTGTAAATAACTCATTTGACCTCTCTTATAATAGCAAGGTAAACGACAACAAATTTGACAACAATTATTGGAGCGATTATACAGGCTATGACCTAGACAAGGATGGTATAGGTGATATCCCATACCGGCCGGTAAAACTCTTTTCTTATATCGTAAATAGAACCCCAGAAACTATTCTTCTGCTTAGAAGTTTGTTTATGGATTTATTGAATTTTTCGGAGAAAGTATCTCCTGTATTTACACCTGATAATTTATTGGATAACTATCCTCAGATAAAAAGATTTGAATGATTGAGATAAGCTCATTATATAAAAAATTTGGTAAGGTTGAGGTCCTCAAAGATCTTGATCTTACAATAAATAAAGGCGGCATTTTTGCTATACTTGGACCCAATGGATCGGGTAAAACTACTCTGATAAAGAGTGTACTTGGTATGGTAGTACCAAATAAAGGTGAAATCAAAATAAATGGAGAAAGTGTCATCAAAAAGTATGAGTATCGTCGAGATGTGAACTACTTACCTCAGATCGCTAATTTTCCAACCAACCTTTCTGTTCGGGAGCTAATACGGATGATAAAAGACGTGCGAGGCAAATCTGCTAGAGAAGATGAGCTGATAAGCATATTTGGATTAGAACCATATCTGAAACACAAGCTTGGTCACCTTTCGGGAGGAACCAAACAAAAAGTGAACATTGTTTTAGCATTTATGTTTGACAGTGATTTGGTGATTTTAGATGAACCAACTACGGGGTTAGATCCACTGTCCTTAATCAGGCTAAAGAAACTAATTGATGAAGAAAAGGCTAAGGGACGAACGATATTGGTTACATCACATATTATCAGTTTTGTAGAGGAGATCGCAGATGAAATCGTGTTTTTACTGGATGGTAAGATCTATTTCAAGGGAAGCATCTTAGAGTTACAAACTCAGACAGGACAAGAAGATTTGGAACATGCTATTGCTAACATTTTAAAAGAAAACCATGCTTAAGATATTCAAGTACATATTTTTTGATTTGATGCGAAGTAGATGGAGTTATGTTTATTTCCTTTTCTACTTGGCTTTGGGTTTTGTGATGTTGTTTTTGAACAATGATGTCAGCAAAGCAGTGATTACTCTTATGAATATAATAGTGGTCCTTACCCCTTTGGTTGGAACCGTATTTGGTGTGATGCATTACTATAGTAGTCGGGAGTTTACAGAGTTGCTTTTGGCACAGCCACTCAAAAGATCTACGATATTCTTAGGTCAATATTTTGGCTTGGCATTATCACTAGCATTGAGTTTGGTCGTAGGGTTAGGTATACCTTTTTTGATATACGGTGTGACTCAGTCTAGTGCTATTTGGGATTTTGGTTCGTTGTTATTAGTTGGGGCATTTTTGACTTTCATTTTCGTCGCACTGGCGTATAATATGGCTCTGAGCAATGAGAATAAAATCAAAGGATTTGGATATGCGATACTTGTTTGGTTGGGATTTGCGATAATCTATGATGGAGTCTTTTTGATTACACTACTTGTATTTGATGACTACCCACTGGATAAATTTGCCTTGGCTGCTACGGTGTTCAACCCAATTGATTTGTCACGTATACTTATACTTCTGAAGCTTGATATTTCAGCTCTCTTCGGTTATACAGGGGCTACCTTTAAGATGTTTCTAGGAACTGCATTAGGGATGTTTGTGAGCATGTCTGTGCTCTGCCTATGGGTAATTATTCCTTCTTGGTTTATTCTACGAAAAGCAAAAAAAAGAGATTTTTAGGTACTTTATCAAACGTTTGAAGTCAAATTATGGGCTGACACAAATCATAATTTAATTGGACTAAAATGTCCGATTAATGTTATACTTTTGAGTACTCTTTTATCAGCTATCTATTTACTAGGTGATATGAAGAATTAAGATTAACCAAAAAATAGAATTATGTTATCAAAAAGTCAAGCACGAGCGTTCTTCCTCGGCGGTACTGTGGTAAGTTTCGGGGTGTTTCTCTGGCTTACTTGGACAACCATTGCCTCGGAAGTACCTAAGAACACCCATTCTGAAAATCTTTCAGAAGAAGTCATCAGAGGAAAAGTACTATGGGAAGAAAACAATTGTATGGGATGTCACACCATTATGGGTGAAGGAGCATACTATGCACCAGAACTGACCAAAGTAGTAGAGAGAAGAGGAGAAGCTTACATCAAAGCTGCTCTAATGACCAAAGAGCCATGGTCTCCAAGAGGTCGAAAAATGGTCGCTTATGGGTTCTCTAATGCAGAGGCCGATGACCTTGTAGCTTTCTTTGACTGGGTAGGGAAAGTAGATCTCAATGGTTTCCCAGCTGAAACACAATACGAATCTAAAAAAGCATCAAAAAAATAATCATGAAGTATCAATCACAAAAGGTAGCCTACTGGTTCTTTGCACTTTCAATGTTGTTGCTCGCCTTGCAACTAATCTACGGATTCATTATGGGATTTGCACATATGGGATATGACGTTTTACATGATTTCATACCATTCAATACTGCGAGAGCAGTTCATACTAATCTACTTGTAGTTTGGCTGCTAAGTGGGTTTATGGGAGCGGCGTATTACATCATACCAGAAGAAGCTCAAAACGAGCTGGTGAGTGTCAAGCTAGCATACGTGCAGCTTATCTCCTTAGCTTTAGTCGGAGTTGTAGCTATAGTTGGATATCACTTCAACTATTGGGAAGGAAGAAAATTCCTTGAAATACCTCGACCGCTAGACTGGTTAGTGGTAATCAATGTGCTTACTTTCTTAGGAATTATCCTGGTAACCTTGTTCAAAGGAAAACAGAAAACAACAACAGCCTTGGTTCTTTCTATGGGTCTTTTGTTTGCAGCATTATTATATCTACCGGGTATGATTTGGTTTGACAATCAGACTATGGATTCGTTCTTTAGATGGTGGGTTGTTCACCTTTGGGTAGAAGGTGTATGGGAGCTCATTATGGGTGGTATTCTAGCATTCCTTTTGATTAAGATTACCGGTGTAGACAGAGAGGTTATTGAGAAGTGGCTATATGTTATTGTAGGTTTGACCTTCATATCAGGTATTCTAGGTACAGGTCACCACTACTACTACATCGGAGCTGGTAAAGTTTGGTTGATAGTGGGAGGTATTTTCTCTGCACTAGAGCCTCTTGCATTCTTAGCGATGGCATTGTTTGCGGTGGCTATGTATCGCAAAGGAGAGAAAAAGCATCCGAATAAGATGGCATTGAATTGGACATTGGGTACCGCGATAGTATCATTTGTAGGTGCTGGACTTCTAGGTTTGGCTCATACACTTCCTTCTGTTAATATGTATACTCACGGTACACTAGTGACGGCTATGCACGGTCACTTAGCTTTCTGGGGAGCATATGCGATGATTGTATTTGCCATCATAGTATATACAATGCCTAATATGACTGGAAGAAAATTCTACGATAGTAACAGAGGTCAATTGGCATTCTGGTTATCAAACATAGGAATGATCGGTATGACAGTAGCATTCGGTGTAGCCGGTGTAGCTCAGGTATACATGGAAAGAGTAATGGGAGTTGAGTTTGGTGTAGTACAAGACGAGATTCAAGTACACTTCTTGATCCTTGTGTTATGTGCTACGATGTTTACCGTAGGTATAGGCTTGTTTATGTATGAGTTTATCAAATACGGAAAACCAACTGACGAAGCTCTAGAAATAGAACAATAGAATATAACTAAACTCAGTAAAACAGGCAGGTCAGTATATTCACTAGCCTGCCTGTTTTTTTATTAAAACAAATTGATAAGAAATTGATATGATTGAAGAAAAGATAGAAATGACAACAGAAACTTCAGCAGCTCCATATTATCACGCCGTAGGCAAAGAGATAGAGATTTTTAAGCATGCATATGCCAATAACATTTCACTCTTACTAAAAGGACCTACAGGTACAGGAAAATCACGTTTTGTAGAACATATGGCATCCATATTGGATAGACCACTGTACACTGTTAGTTGTCACGAAGAGACTTCGGCTACAGACTTGATTGGTAGATTTATCATCAAAGGAGCAGAGACAATTTGGCAAGATGGGCCACTTAGTTTAGCTGTGAAAAACGGTGCTATTCTATACCTAGATGAAATTGCGGAAGCAAGACCAGATGTCATAGTCGCTATACATAGTTTGACAGATCATAGACGTGAGCTTTTTATTGATAAGAGAGCTGAGAAGATTTATGCCAAAGACGGCTTTATGCTTGTGGCATCTTTCAATCCTGGCTATCAGAAAAGCTTCAAAGAGTTGAAGCCATCTACAAAGCAGAGATTCGCATCGATTTCTTTCAACTATCCTAAAGAAAGTATCGAAGCAGATATTATCACTAAAGAGACAGGTGTAGAAAAAGAAATAGCAGAAAAACTAGTTTCTATAGCAACAAAGATCAGAAACCTAAAGGAACTTGGACTTTCTGAAACGGCTTCAACCAGATTGTTGGTCAATGCAGCTACTCTTATTCACAGTGGTCTACCCAAAAGGCTTTCAGTAAAGACCGCAATTGTAGAGCCACTTACAGACGATTTAGAGATAACTGCTGCACTAGAAGACATGTGTAATCTACTAATCTAATGGCTTTAGACGAATATCTCTTTGGAAAGGTAGCCAAGTATTTTAAGGATCGTAAAAAAGCGGCTTTAGAGCTTGACGAACGTGTCGTTCATCTTGATGATTTGAGAGAAAGATTGACAGTTTTAGCTTGTGCGGTGAGCGGCAGCAAGATTGAAATATATCCTGCTGAAAGAGAAGGGGGCTACAAGAATGATAATTTTTTCCTGCCGACAAGTTTTAATAAGTATAAAACCCCTGAAGCGAATAGGCAGTTTTACATTTTTAGGACCATCTACCTTGCCATTCAAAGGGATCTCTCATTGAATTGGGAAGATGCAGGTAGAACGTATGAAGATTCTGTACTACGAGCCAAAGAATCATCTTCTGCAGTGCTTTCCAAAATGTTTGAAGACTATCCAAATAGTCAAGAACTGTATGATCAGCTTTATCTGGGATTGCTAGGTGAGAACCGGGACAAAAAAGAGGAGATAGACCTAACCTGGCTTTATGGTAAGTGGATGTATAATGAACCTATACTAAAGAAGAAAGAGGTTCAACATTTTTCTGATAAGGTGAAAACGGCAATGCCTACCCCTGAAACCATTATCAAAGCAAAAGCTGTAGAAGAAATAAGAAATATCACGGTAGACAAAAAGGCCCAGGAGGATTACGTACTTACGCATAATTTTGAGAAAGTAGAAACCGCTGAGGAGTTTGATGGCACGTGGCGTGATTTTGATGGAGATGACGACCTAGAGTCTCATCAAGATGCTCTAGATGAATTGAATCTAAGTCTGACTGTGCGTGTAGATGATGAGACTCACAGTGTTTACCAAGCGGATTTCATAGAGAATACAAACATAGCTGAGAGTGCTACTCACGAAGAGACAGAGAAAAGCATCTCATACCCTGAGTGGAATTACAAAAAAAGAAGCTACAGAGAGGATTACTGCAAAGTGTATCTCAAGAAGCATCGACAGGACAGTACCAAGTACTACAAGGATACGCTGAGCACATTTAGTTCAGAGCTTCTAGCTTTACGCAAGATGCTTGCCAATGTAAATAATGCATACGAGTGGAAAAGAAGACAGACTCAAGGGTCTGAGATAGATATAGATAGCGTGACGGACTACTTGATCGATCTGCAAACAGGACAAACTCCTACTGAAAAGGTGTATCTGTCGAGCAGAAAATCGCAAAAAGACATATCTATTTTGCTTCTTCTAGATGTAAGTTTGAGTAGTGATGGATACGTAGATGGATATCGAATTCTTGATATTGAAAAACAGATTGCCATTCTTTTTGGAGAGATTTTGGAGGAGTACGACATTGATTTTTCTGTCAATGCTTTCTATTCAAAAACGAGAAATTATAGCAATTACGTAACCTTGAAAGGCTTTGATGATAAGTGGGCAGAAAGCCGAAACCACATCGGCAGCATAGAACCTAGTGGTTATACTCGAATAGGAGCAGCTATTAGACATTCGGCTTCCTTGCTCAAGGAAAGAGAAACACGGAATAAGTGGATGATTCTATTGTCAGATGGTAAGCCAAATGACTTTGACAAGTATGAAGGAAAGTATGGAGTAAACGATGTACAGCAAGCCCTAAGAGAGTTCACTCAAGAGGGTCTCAAATCATATGCTCTGGCAGTTGAGAAATCAGCTAAGTTTTACTTACCTCAGATGTTTGGAATGAACAATCATCAGATTGTTTCTTCACCTCAAGATTTGATAAAAAGTCTTGTTAAATTATATGACAAGATTCGTCATTCGTAGGTAGACACCTACTTAGTAAGCTCTATAATACTATTTACAGTTTCGGTATTGTCCACTCCTAAACCTTCTTGTTGATGGTGGAGTTCCCCTTTTTTATTGAACACACTGATAATATTGGAGTGAGAAAAATCAATTGGAGAAATCTGCTTGTATTTGACTGCTAGCACGTTTGAAAATTCCCGTACATCGTCAACAGTTCCCTGGAGAAAAACCCACTGTTCTGTGTCCATATTGTTTTCGATAGCAAACTTCTTAAGTTTTTCGGGAGTATCATTTTCAGGATCTATACTGACAAGTACATAACGTACATTACCATCATCTACCTTTTCACTTATGCTCCTCATGTCTGCGACTAATCGTGGGCAAGCTGCTTTGCAGGTGGTATATATCATTACCATTACCAGAACATCACCTTTTAGTTCTTTTAGTTCTATGGTTTCATTATTCTGGGTATTCCACTTTGAAGAAAGGTTAAAGATCGAAGCTTCAGAAATTGCATTTTCATCTTCTATTACCTTCTTGTCTTCTTCTACGGGTACTAGGTCCATATGACAAACAGGACATGAACCTGATTCAGTATATACCTTTTCGCCTTCACATTTCATTGGACAGTAGTATGCTCCAGTCTCTGTGCTGTTACTACAAGAGTTCATACAAAGTATGAGTATGAGTGATGAGAATAAAGTTATGGCTTGTTTCATTTCTTTTTAATTGATTTGGCACATCTGAAACCTAAGGTTCTTAGGCTATAATTGGCTTTTATGCTTCCTCTAAGGGCATATCTCATAAAAGCTGCATAGTCCATTAGATTGGTTGCATTTACAGAAGCACTACCGCAAAATAGGTTTCTTTCGGTATCTACATCCTGTCTAGACTCACCAGATATCAACACTGAGTTAAAATCACTGGTCCATTCCCAGACTAGGCCGTGCATATCATATATGCCCCAGTAGTTTTTGTAAGTGCTACCTATAGTCTTGTTGTAAGTCTTTGGAAGCTCATAGCTTTCTATGATCATCCTGTTAAATATGCTGTCTCTTTGTGCGTTTTTTTTTATTTGACTAGCCATCGCTGCGAATTCCCATTCGTCCATGCTTGGTAGTCTTTTGCCTTGGCAAGCACAGTAGTCTTTTGCTGCGTACCAAGATATATTTGTTACAGGTGAATTTGGTTTGATGTCTGTACCTAATGAGGTGTCAGAGTCCCAAGTTCTTAAGTAATTGTTGTCAATAAACAGTTTCAGAGATTTAGATCTCTGCCATTTTGGATTTTTTTTGACGAAATCAAGGAACTGTTCATTGGTCACTTGATATACATCTAGCTCAAAATCTCTGACATAGACTTCTGAGCTATCAGAACCATAAAGGGGAACAAATGTTCCCCCTTTTATGATTTCTGTTTTAGTATTCTGGCCGATTCCCACAAAGGAAACGATCAGAGTTGTTATGATACAAAAAAGTCTCAATTAGTGTGAGTTTTTCGCTTTAGCTACCATTGCTGGTGTTACCTCAGTTTTGTTATTACCCCAGCTATTGTAGATATATGTAAGTACGTCAGCAGCTTCCTCATTGGTTAGAGTTTGAGCAGTCATCATACTGTTATACGTTTCTCCATTTACTACGATTTCACCAGATTTACCGTGAAGTACAATGTCGATAGCTCTATCAACATCTTCATTCAAGTAGTCTGAGTTAGCAAGCGGTGGGAATGCACCAGCTATACCTTGTCCTTCTCCTTGGTGACAAGCGAAACAAGTTTGGCTATAGATTTGTTTACCTAGCTCGATTCTTTCTTCTAAAGATGTTGCTACAGGAGCATCAGGAGCGTCAGGAGTAGCTTGTATTGTTCCTCCTTCTGGGTTGTAGATACCTTCGATTTGCTTGCCAGAGTAAAGTGTTTTATTCTCTTCACCTTCTACCTTAAGCATACCTAGTGCACCTTTGTTGAATGCTCTAAAGATAGAGTGGTCTACAAGGATAAATGTACCTGGTACGTCTACTTTGAATTCTACGATAGCTGCACCACCTGCAGGTACTAAAGTAGTCTGAACGTTTTCATTAACCATATCTCCGCCTTCAATATTTACTTTGTCAAAGATTTCACCAATAACGTGGAATGAAGAAACAAGGTTAGGTCCACCATTACCTACGAAAAGTCTTACAGTCTCACCTACTTTAGCAGTGATAGAATTATCACCTGTAAGTGCTCCAACTTTACCATTGAATACTACGTAATCTGCGTCTTCATCTACAGCTTTCTGCATATCAAAAGGTTGAAGTCCAGGTTGTCCGTTTTCTCCTTTAGTATAGAAGTCACCTTGCATGATATAGTACTCTTTGTCTACTGGAGGCAATCCACCTTCTGGTTCTACCAAAATAAGACCGTACATACCATTCGCTACGTGCATACCAACCGGTGCAGTCGCACAGTGATAAACATAAAGACCAGGGTTCAATGTTTTGAATGAGAATGTAACCTCATGACCTGGAGCTACGAATGAAGAAGCTGCACCACCACCTGCACCAGTCACTGCGTGCAAATCGATGTTGTGAGGTAGTTTGTTGTCTGGGTGATTCTTAAGAGTAAACTCTACTTCGTCACCTACTCTAGTACGGATGAAGCTTCCTGGTACCGAACCTCCAAAAGTCCAGTAAACGTAACTTACTCCGTCAGTCATTTCTCCTTCTTGTTCTAATATCTCCATATCTACTAGGAGTTTTTTTGCTGGTCTGTCGCCTACTGGAGCAGGTACAAGTGGTGGAGCTGTAAGGTCAGCAACCATTTCACCAGATACTTTGATCGATGCTGCATCAACCTTAGTTTTTGTGTCTCCTGATTCCGTACAAGAAGCAAATACTAGTGCTACTGAAAGAATCAGAAATTTAATTGATAATCTATAATTCATAATTTGATTTTTAGGCATTTTTAATACTTCTTCAAGAGTGATTTTAGTTCTGTTTTTCCTCATAATAGAAGAATGCAAATATACTTTTGAATAGGATGTTGACATCTGATTAAGTACTGCTTTTCATCATAATTTGAGCTTAAAACAGCTGATATAATTTAGGTTTGAAAGCCGGACATGGGGACGTAGCTTTGACTCTTATTAGGATAAAATTATAGCTTTTTTATCCTTGATTTTGACCTTGTGTCAATTACTATAAACTGAAATATCATGAAATTAAAAAATGTATTAATGTTAGGCAGTCTTTCGCTTTGTGCCTACTCTTCTAGTGCTCAAGTCACTTTAGACGGGGAAGTAAGACCACGTACAGAATTTAGAAATGGATACGGGATGCCAATTTCTCCTAATCAGGACTATGCGTTGTACACAGACCAGCGAACTCGACTCAATTTTGGCTTTAAAAGCAATGACGTGCAAACCATGATAAGCGTACAAGATATACGTGTATGGGGAAACACTTCTCAGCTTAACAGATCAGATGGAAATCTATCCATTCATCAAGCTTGGGCTCAGATTCCATTGGATAGCAATTTGGCCCTGAAAATCGGTCGTCAAGAATTGTCTTATGACGATCAGAGAATATTTGGAGCAGTAGGATGGGCTACTCAAGCAAGAAGTCATGATGCGGCTCTTTTGAGATATGCAAAGAAGTCATGGAAGATGGATCTAGGTATAGCATACAACCAATCAGCTCCTGCCCAGTTTGAAAATCTATATACCACTGCCAAGAATTATAAGACTATGCAGTATGTCTGGTTAAACAAACAGCATAAGGACTTGAACATAAGTCTACTTGCTCTGAATACCGGAAATCAAGCTACACAAAACGATACTTTAGGAAACATCGTAGATTATAAGACTAAGAATCTTCAAACTTTCGGAACGAGAATCGTTAAAAAGCATAAAAAATTCACAGCAAGTCTGAATGCTTATGCTCAGATGGGAGATGATAAAAACTGGGTCTCGAATGACATATCTGCGTACCTTTTAGGGGCAGATGTAGTGGTTCCTATGAAAAACAAGAAATCTAAAGTGACTCTCGGTTATGAGATCATTTCGGGTACTAGTCAGACAGATGCTACTAATACTCAAAACAATTCTTTCAGTCCGTTGTTTGGTACTAACCACAAGTTCAATGGTTTTATGGATTACTTCTATGTAGGAAATTATGCAAACAACGTAGGTCTGCAAGATGCTTATGTGAAGTATAATACTAAAATCAAAAAAGTGGATGTAGGAATAGACGTACACATGTTTATGACCGCTGCTGATGTACAGGATCAAAAAGAGTTTCAGTCTAGCGGTAAAGTAGTTGCTATGGACCCATACTTAGGTTCAGAAGTAGATGTCTATGGAACGTATAAACTTAACAAAACGGTTTCTATGAAAGCAGGTTATTCTCAGTTTTTGACATCTGAGACATTGCATGCTGTAAAAGGTGGAGACGTGAACGAAATGAACAGCTGGGGATGGCTTATGATCATCGTCAAGCCAAAGTTTAAATAAGAATTAAATAAGCGTAATTTATAAAAGGGTCTTTGCAGATATGCATTGGCCCTTTTTTTGTCTTGAAAAAGGTCGATTTTGAGCTGTTTTTATTCTGCTGTTATGTTCACTTTTGTTCCGTCTGGCAAATCCTTAATCTGCTTTTGAATTTGACCACTTAATTCAAAATGTACTTCAATGTCAGTCAATTCAAAATTTTCAGGCTCATATTCTCCTCCTAAGACAGGCAAGGTCTTGTATCCATAAAGATGTTTATCCGTTAGTTGGAGTCCGCTTTCTTTTAGTTTTTCTATAAGTCCAATTAAAAACCACTCATTAACTTGTTCATTGTCTTTTAATTTGGCTTTAAATTCATCAGTGCTATCAGCGACTTTTTCAAGAATTCCTTCTCCAACATTTAGCCAATAACAAATTCCGTTCTTGTCTGCAAGAAATAAATCTCCAAGACTCGATATTAAAATTGGTTTTTTATCCGTTCCAATTAACCAGTTCCAACTTTCCGTCAGTCGGTTTTGGTCTATATGATTAAAATCTACTTTTAAGTCGTTCCAAGTAATTTTCATTATTGGTAAAATCTACTCAAAGTAAATTATTTCTGCAAAATTTTTCCAATTTGCTTCTTTAGAGAATCCTATATTTTTAATTCTTTTCAACTAATCTTTGGTCAAATAAAACGCTTAGACTAAAAAGCGTTGCTGTCCCACAGGGTAGCTATGATTTTTTAGCCATGGTTTGCACCTTTTTATTTTATTATTTTTTTAAACGTCAATTGCTTATAGTTTTTGATAGTAGTTCCTCTCGGATTATTTGGTCCAAAACTGTACCTGGTTATAAGTCCGTTTATCGTATCTATTGGATTTAGTTCCATTCCATAATCAGATTTAGGTAAATTGAATATTGAGTCAACCTGAGCTATAGAGTACTTTTCATATTTCTCTTTTTTCTTCTTCTTTGATTTGGGCATATTGTATTCTTCAACTTCTAATTCGTTGTTATATGAAACAAAGTAGATATTGCCTAAGTCTATTGTGTCAGATCGCTTTGTTGTATCAAGATTGGGGATCAAAACATTTAATTGAGCAAATTCTTCAATCTTTAACCAAAACTGTAAGTCGTTTTTGTCAACATACGTGTCACTTAAAAAGTCTCCATTGTTGTTTGTCTTATCTGAATCAATCAATACATCTTCTGGATAGAAGTCAATCTCATCCATTTTCTTATCGTCTAGGTGTACAACTGTCTTTTTTAGAGGCTTTCCTGTTTTCAGATTCAAAATCTTTCCTTTGATAAAAACTCTCATAGGAGCATAATCACTTTTAGGAAGAAAGCTCATAAACCCAAAAAGTGAAGCCATTAGAGTTATTTTGATGATCTGTTTTGTTATTTTAATTGCGGCTAACATTAAGATAGAAGCAACTCCCCATCAATGATCCGGTTAAGTGGCATAAATGAAAGACTTCACAGCTTAATTCATATCCTCTATGATTTGAAGAGCTTCATATACATAAGGATCTTTCTTTATGTTCTTTATCCATTCTTCATTTCGTTTTTTACGAGATTCCTCAGAGTTTATTTTTTCTAAGTCACTTGGAATATTCTCCAGCACAAAATCTTCGATGACAAGCTTAGATAGCACATCAAACTTTTTGCTCTCCTCTTTTTCTGTTTTCTTTTGAGCGGCATATTCTTCCAGGTTCAAGTTGAATGTTTTTTCTTCACGCTGCTTCTCCCATCTTCTAGCATTTTCCTCTATCAAGCAGAAAGTTTCGCTTTTCTTCACTCTGTTTTGACTCTTTTTGATCACTTTATTAGAGATTCCAAACTGATTGTCATCGTAGGAAGAACTCTCAACCTGATCCCACTCCAAAGCATGGTCATGCTCTTTCTCGCCGGTTTTGATGTACATATAGTTGTCTGGAAGAAGTACGTCTGAACTCACTCCTTTGAGTTGAGTAGCATCTCCGTTGATTCTATAAAATTTCTGTATTGTAAGTTTGATACTTCCAAGATCAGGTACATCTTTACTTCTTAGAGCTCTATTTAGAGCTAGAAAACGCTGTACGGTACCTTTACCGTGTGTGGATGACGACCCAATAATAACAGCTCGATTATAGTCTTGCATAGCTGCAGCCATGATCTCAGACGCAGACGCACTAAACTCATTTACCATAATCACTAAAGCACCATCCCATTCTGCACCAGAATATCTATCTGACAATACTTGAGGTTTTCTTCCTTTTTCTTTCACTTGTACGATAGGACCCTCATCTATGAATAGTCCACCCATTTTGACTACATCGTCTAGTGAGCCTCCACCATTGTTTCTAAGGTCCAAAACGATTCCTTTTACTCCGGCATCTTTCAGTTTTTCGACCTCAGCTTTCACATCCTTCCAACTGAATCGCCCTCGTGGGTTTCTGAAGTCTGCATAAAAACTTGGAAGGTAAATGTACCCGGATTTTAGGTTGTCCTTGTCGCTAATGATTAATGATTTAGCATATGTTTCCTCCAATACTACGACATCTCTTGTGATAGTAATGTCTTTTTCTGAGCCATCTGGTCTTCGTACAGTCAGGGTCACTTTTGTTCCCTTCTTACCTCGGATGATTTTCACTGCATCATTTATTCTCCAGTCGATGATGTCTACAGCTTCGCCACCTTCTTGTTTTACTTTTATGATTAGGTCATTTGCTTGTAGCTCACCTTGCAGAGAAGAAGGACCCCCTGGAATGACGTTTGTGATTTTGATGTATCCATCTTTTTCTTGAAGCTGAGCACCTATTCCTTCGAGTTGGCCACTCATCTGGATATCGAAGTTTTCTTTGTCTGCTGGTGGAAAATAGTTGGTATGAGGATCGTACACGGCAGTCAGACTATTGACGTACATAGAAAGTCTGTCTTTTCGTTCAAGTCTTTTTAGCCTTTTGTACCAGTCTCTGTGCGTTTTGAGTACACTTTTACGTGCTTTATGTTCCATAGAGTCTAAGCTTATCGTTTTCACTACGGTATCACTGTTTTCTATAGTCTTAGCTTGTGCTAGGTGGTCCGAGTGTAGTCTCGTCATCACATTGTATTTGAGATATTTTCTCCACCTGTCTTTTAGTTCTTCATTGCTCGTAGCATAA
>JBMYYN010000014.1:0-18622 GCA_049609445.1 Bacteroidia bacterium
ATCCAATTTGGCTTGGTCAAGCATATATTGACCTATTATTAAGTGCCCGTGATGTATAGGGTTAAAAGACCCGAAAAACAATCCTACTTTCATTCTAATCTTCTGATTTTAAAAAACTTGCAATTATATTTTCTGCGTTAACAAAAGTATCACTTAACACGTCGTTTATAATAACTTTATCAAACAGATGTTCAAATTTTAGTTCACTCTTAACTTTGGATATTCGCATAGCAAGCTGTTCTTCATTTTCTGTTTGTCTATTTCTCAGCCTTTCTATGAGTATATCTACTGATGGAGGACGTAAAAAAAGTGCTAGAGCTTGTTCACCATAGTGCTTTTTCACATTTAAACCTCCTTCTACATCTAGGTCAAAAATCACTGTCTTACCAGCTTCCCACAGTCGTTCTATTTCTGACTTCAAAGTACCGTAAAACACCCCTTCATATACTTCCTCGTATTCTAGAAATTCATCATTAGCTACAGCGGCATTAAAATCTTCTAAGCTATAGAAGTAGTAGTCATGTCCGTGCTGCTCACTACCTCGAATCGCTCGAGTGGTAGCACTTATCGAAAACTCTAAATCTGGAATAGTATCCAGAAGGTGACGAACTACCGTTGTTTTTCCACTTCCGCTTGGTGCAGAAAAAATAATCAGTTTATTGTTTTTAGAATCTTTGTTCATTTGAGAACTTTGGGTTTGTCCTTGTATCATTACTTAAAGCAAATTCAATGCCTGTTCTTTAATTTTTTCTAGTTCCTCTTTCATTGCTACGACCTCTTTTTGAATATCAGCATGATTTGCTTTACTACCTAGTGTATTTATTTCACGACCCATTTCTTGTGCGATAAAATTCAATGATTTCCCTTTTGGATTCTTGGACAGTGACTCCGAAAAGTGATCACAATGTGCTTTTAGCCTATTCTTTTCTTCATTGATATCGTACTTTTCGAGGTAGTAGATCAATTCTTGTTCAAACCTATTTTTATCAAAAGACTCATCATCTACAAGCTGTTTCAGATTTTTCTGTAAACGTTCTTTAGTACGTTCTGTTCGTAGAGGCTCTAAAACCTCTATGCGAGGAATTCCATCAGCGATTTGGTCAGAATAGTTCTGCAATAAGGTCTTCAATCCATCACCTTCTTTTTTTCTAAAACTGTCGAACTCCTCAAAAGCAGTTGTGCCTACTTCTTTGACAAGCGAATAGAGCTCGTCATCAAGCTGGTCATCATCTTGATAGATAACATCTTGCATGGTAGTCGCTATTCTAAAAATATCGTGTTGTGGTGCGTCAAGTTTTTCACTTAGGTTTTTAAGCTTTGTGTAATACTGAGAAGCTAATGCATCGTTTATCTGAATGTCATTCTCATTTACTTTATGCTTGATCACATTGATTGAAATAGTGGCACTTCCTCTTTCTATTTTTTTTCCAAAAGAATTTCTAATTTCAATTTCCTTAGGCATTAGAAATCGTGGCATTCTTAGGTTTAAATCTAAGTACTTTCCGTTTAGACTTCGTATCTCTACTTTGACACTGTAATTTTCGGTATGCTTTTCGGCCATTCCGTAGCCGGTCATAGATCGTATCATATTGTACCTCGCAAATATACTGATGAATTAGGAGCAGGTTGAGATTTATCTAAATACTCTATGCTCGCCTTTTTCCATACCCGACGAGCCATAGACCCAATACAATCAGAAGCCCGAACACGACTTTTTGCCATGTGAGTGTATCCATTCCCATAGCCACAGCTATCATCCCAGCAAGAAGTGGTTGCAAGTAGATATAGCTTCCGGCTGTAGTACTGCTACTATTTTGCACAGCCCACACATTCAGGACATACGCTAGCAATGTGACGCAAACTACTACGTAGACCATAGACCATATGATATGATTAGGCAGCTTAGCCCACTCTACAAGGGTGAAATCACTGTATGCAACGGGTAACACAAACCAAAAGCCAATCATGAAAATATATGAGGTCACTGTTATAGCTTTATACTTTTTTAGGAGTCTAGCGACATAGTATAGATAAAATGCAAAACTCGTAGCATTGAGCATTACGAGTAAGTCACCTTTTATACTACTATTACTCAAATTGAAACTTCCCGCATTGACCAAAAATCCTGCACTGATAAATGAGATTAGAATACCTAATATCACTAATGGATTGATTCTTTTTCGATAACCAATGGCTGAAAATATCACCACAAAGACAGGAGCAAGTAGCATAAGTACGCTTGCATTGATAGGAGAGGTCAGTGATATGCCCTTGAAAAAGGCCAGCATGTTGAAAGCGATTCCGAAAAATGAGCAAATAGCAAGATCGATATAGTCACGTTTTGAACGTATTTTTTCGCGAACAAACAGAAAGAAAAACAATCCAAAAAGAACAGCTCCAGAACCCACTCTCAATAAAATAAAAGCGAAGGGACTGATATACTCCGGCATAGCAATTTTGGCTATAGAATAATTTCCAGCATAAAAAAGTGCAACGAGAAAAAGTGCGAAATGAGCTAAGTATAGTTTTTTGATTTTCAAAGGCACAAAGAAACAGTATTCATGCAATGTCTGAAGCTGTTTGTTTTTTTTAAATGTAGCCACAGAATAGGTCGAAAAATAAATACTGCTGAAAACTAACAATCTAATTGTCCTTGTGGAGCACTATTCTTGCAAGTATGTATGATTTTATATCCGGAAAGATAGACAGAATCACCCCTACAGAAGTGGTTATCAATTGTGGAGGTGTGGGTTATTTATTACATATTTCTTTAAACACTTTTGAAAAATTCAAAGAATTGAAGGAAGCAAAGGTGTATAGTCATCTCATAGTAAGAGAGGATAGTCATACACTTTACGGTTTTGCTACGACCAATGAGCGTCAGATGTATGTCAAATTAGTAGGTGTCAATGGTGTGGGACCAAGCACCGCAAGAATGATTTTGAGCAGTATGAGCGTGGATGATGTCGTGAGTGCGATTACCAATAGCAATATTGCGATGCTCAAAAGCATCAAAGGAATAGGCCCTAAAGCGGCACAACGATTGGTAGTAGAGTTACAGGATAAACTAGGAGGAATAGGGTCTGATGAAGCCTATAATCTGATGGGAGGAAATTCAGAGATCGAAGAAGCGACAGAAGCCTTGCTTGCTTTAGGGTTCTCAAAACCTGCCGTTGGTAAAGTTCTAGTGAGAATAACCAAGTCATCGGACAATAAACCAAGTACTGAAGAGTTAATTAAAAAATCGTTACAATTATTGTAATTTTGAAAGCTATTTCAACTATCGCCTATAAGTAGACATTACTAAATAAACACTAGTTTAAACAACTTTTGATTAGAAAAAATTTGAAAATGGATGTAAGAAAAGCTTTGGTGGCTTTTTTATTAATGTCGATATGCTCTTTTTTGAGCACTTCAGTATATGCTCAGCAAGATAGTTCAGCACGTTCAGGGCTGATAGATCTCAAAGATCCACCAAACATAAAAACGATATACAAGTATGATCCTGAAACGGGTGACTACCTTGAGATAATCACTATAGGAGATAAGCCTATAGGGAGCCCTCGTGTATTGACTTTTATGGAGTACATGCGTGCTAAGGAAAAACAAGATAGAGAAACCTATTATCGTAAAAAAAGCAATGCTAACAATTACGTTAAGGGTGGCGGTATTATCCCGAAAATTGCGGTAACTCCTGAAATTTTTGATAAAGTATTTGGTGGAGGTGTCATTGATATCCGACCTACTGGTTCAGCTGAAGTGACATTTGGAGGTAATTTCAACAATATTGAGAACCCTTCGTTCCCTGTCCGTCAGCAAAAAAATGGTCAATTTGATTTTGGCATGAAAATGCAACTCAATGTTACAGGTCAAATTGGGGACAGACTCAAACTGAATTGGAACTACGATACAGAGGCCACTTTTGAGTTTGAAAATCAAATGAAATTGAACTGGGGTGGAGGAGAAGATGATATACTAAAAAACATTGAATTGGGTAACGTTAGTTTGCCTTTGAATGGTAGCTTGATCCAAGGTGGTAGAAACCTATTTGGAGCAAAGACTCAGCTTCAATTTGGTAAACTAAAAGTAGCACTAATAGCTACTCAAGATAAAGGTGAAACCAAAGAAACTGAAGTGTCTGGAGGAGCTCAAGTGACCAATTATGATATCCAAGGCCATAATTATGATGTAAATCGCCATTATTTCTTGTCTCAGTATTTCGCAGACAATTATGACAATGCTCTTTCCCGTTTACCAATAGTCACTTCAAACATTCAGATAAACTATGTGGAGGTGTGGGTGACTAATAGAAACAACTCTGTAGGAAACTCTAGAAATGTGATGGGTTACATGGACTTAGGGGAGTTAGAAGGGAGTACATACAGAGATTTCTTACTTAGTACAGGAGGTTCTTATCCTGATAATACGGCTACCAATTTTTACAACGATATTGTAAGACGTGTTTCTGATTTTTGTAGTCCTACTGACGCCAGATTAGAATTGGGAACGGACTATGAGTGTCTGAGTAATGCACGAAAACTTAATAATCGAGAGTTCACATTTCATCCCACTTTAGGATATATTTCACTGAATCAATCTCTAAACAATGACGAGGTTTTGATGGTGGCCTATGAGTATACTGCGAATGGAGCCAAGTTTCAAGTAGGTGAACTTACCATAGACAATCCTCAGACTACTGGTAGCAGTAGTCACCTCAACCTAAAACTACTCAAACATTCTACTATCAAAACCAATCTGCCAGCTTGGGATTTGATGATGAAAAATATCTATTCGTTGAATACATATAATCTTCAACGAGAAGACTTTACAATGAACGTGGTGTATGCAGATGACCCTTCAGGTGCTGATCTGAACTACTTACCGGTGGAAGCTTCAGAGACTGCTATTAAAGACAAGCAGCTAATCACAGTTCTTAATCTTGACAAAATAAATAAACAACAAGAGGCTAAACCTGATGGTGTTTTTGATTTAATAGAAGGCGTTACGATAAACTCCGCAAAGGGAAGAATAATCTTTCCTGTACGCGAGCCATTTGGTGAGTTCTTAAGGACAAAATTTAATGATTCAAAAAGTGCGGACTACTACGCTTACGACTCGCTCTACAGAACGACGAAATGGAATGCTGAGCAAGACCTGAAACATAATAAGTATTTTCTAAGAGGAACCTTCAAGGGGTCATCGTCTGATCAAATCAGACTCCAATGTTACAATATAAGTCAAGGATCTGTGAGGGTGACTGCCAATGGTAATATGCTAAGAGAAGGTGCGGATTATACAGTTGATTATTCGCTCGGGACAGTTCGTATTATAAATGAGGGAATCCTTAACTCAGGAGCGGCTATCAAAGCATCTTGTGAGAGTAATTCTCTAATTAACATTCAGCAAAAAACGCTAGTAGGTACTAGACTCGATTACAAGTTTTCTGATAAGTTGCTACTTGGAGGAACCTTTATGCATATGTCCGAGCAACCTCTGACAAATAAGGTAAACATAGGAGAAGAACCACTTCGAAATTCGATTTGGGGTCTTGACGGATCGTATAATACTGAGTCTAGATTTCTCACGAGGATGGTGGATAAGATTCCTTTTGTAGAGACAAAAGAGAAATCAACCATTAGCTTTACAGGAGAGTTTGCTCATTTGATTCCACACAAGGCAAAAACTCAGGGAGATAAAGGAACCTCGTATCTTGATGATTTTGAAGGGGCGGAAACACCATATGATTTGAAATATGTTAGAAGTTGGAAAATGGCAAGTACACCACAAGGTCAGCCAGATCTCTTTCCTGAAACTTCTGACCCAACTACAGCAGATAGTAGTTTTAATTCAAAACGTGCAGCTCTAGCTTGGTATAATATCGACCCTGTATTTCAAGCTACCGATGCTAAACTTACACCTTCTAACATAGGTCCTGTCGAGCAGTCGGATCACTGGGTTCGAACGATTGTACAGAATGAAATTTTTCCTGACTTAGAACTTCAACAAGGCCAACCACAGCAACTTGCAACACTCGACTTAAGCTTCTATCCCAAAGAAAAAGGTCAGTATAACTACAATACGTCTAATCTTCAAAAAGATGGGACGCTTGATAAACCTGAAGAAAACTGGGGTGGAATTATGCGTAGAATAGAGACTAATGATTTTGAAGCTACGAATATTGATTATATAGAAATTTGGATGCTAGATCCGTTTACCTATTCTAAGTATAACAATACTAAGCATAGCGATGGTCAGTTGTACATCAACCTTGGAAGTGTATCTGAGGATGTGATTCAGGACAGGAAAAGATCTGCAGAGAATGGGTTACCAGTTCCAGACGGAAACTATGCAGTAGATTCAGGAAAGTACGCTCTCACACCAAACGGTCAAATTATTAATAAGGCATTTGATAATGACCCAGATGCCCGTACGGCTCAAGATATAGGTCTAGACGGCATGAGTGATGAGGTAGAGAGAGATAGACTTGCGGGTTACCTAAAGGCAATCGAAACGAAGTATGGTGCGACTTCGCAGGCCTATATAAATGCATTTAACGACCCTTCAGGAGATAATTATGTATATCCTCGAGACCCAATTTATGATGGATCGAGTGCCTTAGTTTTGGAAAGGTATAAGAAGTATAACGGCTTTGAAGGAAATAGTACATTGGACAAGCTTGCAGATGGTACTCCTAAATCTGGAAATACTATCCCGGATGATGAAGATATCAATCAGGATTATACGGTAAATCTGAATGAAGAATACTATCAATACAGAATAGATATTTCTCCTAGCTCACTAAAGATTGGACAAAATTTCGTAACTGATTCCATCAAAGTGGTAGCGAATCAAATTGATCCAGGAGTCTTGCCAAATGAAGTTACTTGGTACCAATTAAAAATTCCAATTCGCCAATATGAAAAGAAAGTGGGCGGAATTCAAGGTTTCAAATCTATTCGATTTATGAGGATGTTCCTTAAGGGATTTGAAGATAGTGTTGTACTTAGATTTGGGAATTTACAACTTGTAAGAGCAGATTGGAGAAGATATCTTAATACCTTAAAATTCCCTCCAAAAGTGGGTCCACCAGTAGATCCAAATGATGATGCAGAATTAGTAGTTTCTACTGTAAATGTTAATGAAAACAGTAAAAGAAGCCCAATTCCTTACAAGGTTCCTCCAGGGTTTACTAGAGAGGTAGATCCTACACAAGTAGGAAATGTGCAACAAAATGAGCAATCATTGTCTATAGCTGTCTGTAATCTAGAAAAGGAGGATGCTAGAGGTGCGTACAGAGCCCTAGATTATGATATAAGAAACTATCGTACTCTTAAGATGTTCATACACGCCGAGTCTCCGACTGCACAGAATGGTGATGTTGTGGCGATATTGAGAGTGGGTACGGATTTGGAGAATAACTTCTACCAATATGAAGTTCCATTGAACGTGACACCTGAAGGGACGACTGATGCTCAGTCAATTTGGCCTACAGAAAATGAGTTAATCCTGGACTTAGAAGAGTTCTATAGAATCAAACTTAACAGACAGTTGAACAGTTCAGGAAACCCAAGCGGATACTATTCCGAAACTTTAGACAATGGACATAAAATCAGCGTAATAGGCCTTCCAGACTTGAGTAACGTGAGAACCGTTTTATTGGGAGTAAAAAACTCTGAAACTAGTACTGTAGAAAGTTTATGCGGAGAAGTTTGGTTCAATGAGCTAAGACTTGTGGACTTTGCTAATAAAGGGGGCTATGCTGCAAATGCTAGATTGGTAGCGAAACTTGCGGATTTTGCGAATGTGACGATGTCGGGAAATTACCAGTCCATTGGTTTTGGTGCAATCGACAAAAAACTAAATGAGCGAAATCTGAATGAACAGATCCAATACGATATAGCTTCAAACATTAATTTAGGAAAATTCTTTCCGCAAAAATCAGGAATAGCAATCCCTATGTTTATAGGATACAGCGAGAATATTATAAATCCTAAATACTATCCTCTAAATCCCGATATAGAACTTCGTACTGCGATAAATAATGCAGCATCTGCTTCGGAAAAAGAAGAAATAAGAACTGCTGCTCAAGATTATACTTCGAGGTATAGCCTGAACTTTACCAATGTAAAGAAAAATAGAACAGCGGCATCAGGCGGAAAACCTCAATTCTATGACATAGAAAATTGGAACTATTCATTTGCATATCAAAGGATATTCAGAAGAAGTCAGGTTATTGAGATGAATGATGCGAAAACATATAAGTCTTCGCTCGGCTACAACTTTAGTATGAAGCCAAAGGTTTGGGAGCCGTTTAAAAAGAAAGTAAAGTCTAAAAAATTAGCGTTAATAAGAGATTTCAACATAGGGCTGTCTCCGAGTAATCTGAATTTTAGAGTAGATGTTGATAGGAGATATGCAGAGTTAAAGAATAGAGATAATGACAACTTCAAATCCATTATTCCTGTTTTGTATGACAAGACTTTTAGTATTAATCGTGTTTATGGTTGGAAATGGAAGTTGGCAAAATCGTTGTCACTTGATTATGCGGCAACAGCAAACTCGTGGGTAGAAGAACCATTTGGGGCTTTGAACACACCAGAAAAAAAGGATTCTATGTGGAAGAATTTCTGGGAGTTAGGAAGACTAAACAACTTCAATCAAACAGTAAATGCCAATTATAGTGTGCCTACTCGTAAGATCAGGGCATTGAATTGGACTACACTGACAACAAGATATAGTGCTAATTACGAATGGAGAAATGCTCCTCCAGCTTCGGAGAGCTTAGGTAATACTATTCAGAACTCTAGAACGGTGGGTGCAAATGCTAGTCTAAACTTCATCTCACTCTATAATAAAGTGCCTTTCCTCAAGAAAGTAAATAGACCTACTCCTAGAAGAAAAGTAACTAAAGATACGGACGAGGAAGACGACAAGACTAATAAAGATAAGAAGAAAGAAGGAATGAGTGATGGGACAAAGGCATTGTTCAAATTCCTTATGATGCTTAAACAAGCTCAAGTAGGAGCTACACTTACAAATGGTACTACACTTCCTGGTTTCACTAAAAGTATAGATTACTTAGGACAAAACTTTAAGCACAATTCACCTGGTCTACCTTTCATACTGGGAGCACAAGATGAAGATTTTAGAAATAAAATAGCGGCAAATGGATTCTTGACTCAGGACGAAAATCAGATTGCTAGGTATATTAGCCTTAATGGACTAGATATCAATGGTTCTGCAACATTGGAACCTATTAAAGGATTTAGAATCAGCTTGAAATTCAATAAGAGACAAAGTCTAAATGTAAATAGTAACTTTAGATATTCTGAGTCTACTTCTTCATTTGATGATTTGATCTATACTGAAGTAGGAACATTTACTACATCGTTCGGGACTTGGAGTACTATGTTTGATAAACTGGGCGACGACTATACTTCAGAAGCCTTTGATAAGTTTAAATCAAACAGGTATACTATTGCACAGAGACTACAAGCTAAAGAATTCACTACGGGAGCATATAAAGACTTGTACAATGATCGATTGAATGAAATAGATGATAGTACAAACTTCCCACTTGGATTTAGCAACAAGCATCAGGAGGTATTGTTACACTCATTCATAGCTGCATATAGTGGCAAGAATGCCAAGGATATAGAACTAACGCCGTTCAAGAAGATTCCTATTCCAAATTGGAGAATCACATACAACGGTCTTTCTAAACTTGATATTTTTAAAGATATATTTAGTAATATCTCGCTGTCGCACGGTTACTCTTCTACACTAAATATAGGGTCATTCCAGCGACCACTCGAGTATGGGACTGATGAGATAGGTCGAGGTGAAAATCTCGCAACGCAGTACTTATACCAAAGTGGTGTAACCATAGTAGAAAGGCTTTCTCCTCTACTTGGATTAGACATCACTACTAAAGAAGGGATAACCGCTAAGTTTGAGTACAAAACGGATAGAAACTTACAACTGAACGTGGTGACTGCTCGTATGGTAGAAGTAAGAAATGAGGAGTACGTAATTGGAGCTGGTTTTAGAACTAGCGGGGTTAGGTTACCTTTAAAAATAGATGGGAAACGTATCTTACTTCAGAATGATTTGAATATTCGATTTGACTTCTCTATCAGAGATGGAATTACAATAGTAAGAACCTTAGAAGGCAACAACGGTGAAGATTCTTATATCCCTACCGCGGGTATCAGAACAATGAGTATACGTCCTTCGATTGATTATAAAATCAACGATGCGTTGAATTTCAGAATGTTCTACAACAGAAATTCGAATACTCCGGTTACAAGTAACTCGTTCCCATCAGCTCTTACAGACTTTGGTGTCACACTGAGATACACTCTTCAGTAGCACATTTCTGGAGTTCTCATTCGTTTTTTATTTATAGGTTTCTTTCATAAGGATGAGTGTCCATTGTTTTTGCTTTAGTTTGTTTTAAATTGAGCATTTCAAAGATGGCTATCCCTTATAGAATATTAATCGTAGAAGATGAACTGATTATAGCTGAGGTACTGAAAGATATGCTCACCAGCTTAGGCTATACAGTGGTAGCAATAGCTAAAAACTATGACCGGGCAATTAGTCAATTGAAAAAACATAGTGAGATAGATCTAGCCCTGCTTGATATAAACTTGGGCGGAGAAAACACAGGAATAGATGTTGGTGAAGTAATAAATGCGGATTATAAATTTCCGATAGCCTATATAACTTCGTATACGGATCATGAAACCATTGCCGCAGTTGGCAAGACAAAACCTGAAGCTTACGTCATAAAGCCATTCAAAAAAGAGGATATACTGGCTACTGTAGAAATCATACGTGCTAGAAATAAACAGAAAGATAAGGTCATAATACTAAAAGAGGGCTATGATACAATACGAATCAAGTGTCTTGACATACTCTATCTAAAAGCGGACGGCAATTATGTACAGATCCATACTTTGTCTGACAAGTTTTTAAGTCGTACTAGAATAGAAGATTTTATCTTAAAATATGGAGAAGATAATTTTGCACAAGTACACAGATCATATGCGGTCAATATTCAAAATATAGATGCTGTGGTAGGCCAGCACGTCCATTTAGGTGCTCACAAAATCCCTCTATCTCGAAAATATAAGAATGTCTTTATGAATAAGTTTAGTTCAATGTGATCTGAAATAAGGGTATAATATACCGCTCATCACATTAAGAGGTAGTTCGTCACATAAGGAGAAAAGTAAAATGATTAATGACTATGTTTGATACTCTGTTTGTTTGGTATGCTACTTGAATCAAGCATAGTACAAGAATAATGTTGCGAACTGCATATATAGTCATGATGTTTCTTCTGCTGAGTCAAATGCTCTTTGCGGAGGATGTTCAGGACACGACTTCTATATATCGATTCAGAATGCTTATTAATGAAGCGAACGCACTTGTTTTGGACGAACCTGAGAAAGCAAGACCGATATATAGAAAGGCCGAGATTCTTTTAAAAACCCTAATTCGTAATCCAGATTTCAATGGCCTAATTGAAGGCATATCTGAAGATTTGGAATCCGTAATGCCTGATTTAGACATTGACAGTCTGGAGAGAGTCTTCATGAATCAGGAAGCTCTGCCTGTCTCCGAAGTGGTCCGGACCTATGAGGTTCTTATTCAAGTGTGTCATCAAAGTGGTGAGGCTGCAAAGTTGTACAAATACTACTTTGATGCCATCGATTTTGCTCAAGAGTCACATGATGCTAATTCCGAAATTTCGTTTCTTATAAGTCTTGCAGATTACTATACGAATACGGCACAGTATGCTTATGCGATAAAACGGTTTGATCAGGCTCTAGAGCTTATCAAAAGTGGAGATGACATATCACATTCAAACAAAGTAAGATGGTTTCACCGATATACTCATCTGAAAAATTCACTTAAGGAGCCTAAAGAGGTAATCGTTTATGCTCAAAAAGCAATAGACCTGATGGGCAAAGATTCTATGTACAGACGCTTGGCAGCGGTATCATATAATGAAGTAGGAATGGCGTACTTCGGCTTGGGCAATTATCAAAAATCTTCTGACTATTTACAGAAAGCTGTAACGAACTCGATAGCAGAAGGGGATAGTGCAAATGCAGCTATATCAGAATTAAACTTAGCTCGGGTCTATATCAAGTTAGAAAACTTCTCTAAGGCTATTAAGCTCTTAAAAAGTAGCCTACGTAAAACCATAGGAGTTGAAATAAACTGGGCTTCAATTGCTTGTGCCTCTAGATTGTCTGAGATTTATGAGACTAAGGAAGATTTTGAATCTGCTCTATCATATGAGAAAATATCAAGATTTTACTTGTACTATATCGATATCAAAAAGCAGTTTAGCGAGGCGGCGAAAATTCAGGCAGAATATGAGAGCAAGGACAACTTGAGTCAAATTAGACTTCAGAAGAACCAGATAGAAAGTATCCAACAAAAAAAGAAGAATCAACTTTGGATTACCATTCTTGCAATCACCTTTTTAGTAGTCATTTTAACTTTGAGTTTTTTGTATGGACGAAAGCTTGAACAAAAGACCGTTCTTTTGAATGATAGCTTACTTCAGAATGAAGTACTTCTAAAAGAGGTACATCACAGAGTCAAGAATAATCTGATGACATTATCAGGTATATTCTACTTGCATGAAAATGAAATAGAAAATCCTGAAGAGCAAGCTTTTTTGGAAGACTGCCAGAATAGAATTCATAATATGGCTATGGTACATCAGAAGCTATATGAATCAGAAAACATGTCTGAAATCCATTTTGAGTCCTACTGTAGAGACTTAATAAATTCAGTCTCGCTGAGTCATGCTGTTTCAGACTTATCTATAAAACAAATAGTAGATTGTGACAACGTGAGTTTTGAAATTGATAAGGCAATTCCACTTGCTCTTATATTGACTGAGTTTACTACAAATTCATTTAAACATGCTTTTGGTAAAAGTGACGAAGGTTTCATCGAGGTGAAGCTAAGAAAGGAGGAAAGCCAGCTACATCTTATATATGCTGACAGTGGGCCGGGATTACCTCACGACTTTGAGATAGAAGATTCTAATACGTTAGGGATGAAACTTGTAAGGATACTCGCTGATCAAATTGACGCAGAGATAACATATAGCAACAGCGGTAAGTCTCAGTTCACACTGAGTTTTATGGTATAAAAAAGGGTTTTGAATTCAATTCAAAACCCTAAAAGTATAGTCGGGATAACTGGATTCGAACCAGCGATCTCTGGTCCCCCAGACCAGCACTTTAACCGGACTAAGCTACATCCCGTTAGACTATTAATTCAATGCAAATTTATTCGAATTGACTTATCGTAGGCAAGGAGTGTGCTATTTTTACACATAGAACTTTATGAAAATTTCAATGTTATATATTTACCGTAGATAATAATTCATAGTTATGATAAAAAAGGAGACATTTCATTTTCTTAAAGAGGTCAAACGGAATAACAATAAGGAGTGGTTTGCAAAGAATAAACCAGTTTATCTGTCTGCTAATGAAAACATGAAGGAATTCATGTCGGAATTGGAAATTCTGCTAAATAGCACTGATAGCATAGAAGAGAAAAAGCTTTTCAGGATTTACAAAGATGTTAGGTTTTCTAAAGACAAAACCCCATACAAAGACTATTTTAGTGGATATTTCAAAAGGGCAGGTGCAAGTAGGAGAGGAAGCTACTATCTTAGTATAAAACCGGGAAATACGATGATAGGCGGAGGCTTTTATGGACCAAACAAGGAAGATCTTCTTCGAATACGTAAAGAATTTGAAATGGATGTTTCTCAATTAGAAAAGGTGTTAAAAAATAAAACCTTCAAAGAATACTTTGGTACAATAGAAGGGGATGGAGTAGCTACTGCTCCTAGAAACTTTGACAAGAACCACCCCAATATTCATTGGATCAAAAAGAAGCAGTTTTATGCTTTTAGAAAATTCACTGACAAAGAGGTGTTGTCTGCTGACTTCCCATTAGAGGTGATAAAGACTTTTACGGCTATTAGACCATTTTTTGATATGATGAGTGATATTCTTACCACAGATATGAATGGAGAGTCTATTTTATAAACATAATAATATTTAAATATGAGCATACTAAATTGGTATAGGAACTTAGGAAAAGGAGTAAAGAACGATCAAGAAATAGCGGAAGAGGGCTTATGTCCAAACTGCTGGGGAAGTCAAGAGTACGATGGCAAGTTTGTACAAGCCATCAGAGATAAGCAGATAGATGTGAATAACGGAGAAGCCACTAGAGCTTTTATCCAAGACTTTGTAAGCACACATGTGCAACCTATCAAATTGCAAAATCGGGATGTTTATGACCAGTGCCCGATTTGCAAAGTGAAATATTCTAAATCAAGTTAGAAAAGAACTTCTAGGTTTGCTGGATTATAGTGTCATACTTAGCTTCATCATCCAATTGAACCCAGCCATTGGGTAGAGGTAGTTGAAGTCTTGTCTGTCACCGCCGATATATCCGCTAAATGTATAACCATTTGGAGCGTATGATTGGTTTAGTACATTGTTCAAGTAGAGCCCTACATTGAAAGCTTTTGTGCCTTTCACCTCTTTACTGCTATAATTTAAGGATAGATCTATGTTAGTAAAGGCATCTAAGCTTCGGGCATCGCTTTCTGTATTGTCAAGGTACTGCTTTCCTACGTGTTTCGCCTGTGCGTTTAGTGTGAAATATTCGTTTGCCTTATAGCTAAGCATAAACGCAGCAATTGTGCTTGGAGAAAATGAAATATCAGTAGCAGAGTATTTCTGCTTTACCAGTGCATATGCACCATCCCATTCACCTACATATTCGGTGAAGCTTTCTATTTTATTCTGAGAAAGTGTAAGGTTTCCACCAGCTTGTAGATTCTTGGTGATAGGATATTGTCCATCTATTTCTATTCCTCTACGGTAGCTTTTTTCTACATTTACACGCACAGCTTCTCCTACATCATTGACTGCTCCTGTGAGAACTAACTGGTTATCATAATCCATATTATATAGATTAATGTTCAGCATCTTTCTGCCTTTGGCATATCTATAACCTATTTCTACATTTTCCATCGTTTCGTGTTCTGGCCATTCAGATGGTTTATTATTTCTAAAATCATCTCTTACGGGCTCTCTATTGCCGATGGCAAATACACCATAAAACGTATGGTTCTTGAGAAGGTAAGTTAGTCCCATCTTTGGATTGAAGAATACAAATGGAACTTCTTGTTCTGAGAAGTTTAGACTATCGTTCAGCCCATTGAATTGGTAGTTTACAAATCGATATTGCAAGTCAATGTAAGGAATCAAATTATTGTAATTGTAGGATTGACGTATGTAGAAGTTTCCATCCGTTTTGGCAGCATCATTATCATAGTAGATGTTGTTCAAGTCTTCATATCCAGTGAACTCAGTAGCTATGGCTTCTCCAAAATGTCTGTTTTTATATGAGCTGAATCCACCACCAATTACAGTTTCGTATTTGCCTTTGGTGTATGTGATATTAGCTATAGTACCCAGTAGTGTGTTGTCTAGCCATCTTCTTCGTATAACGTCTCCTTCTAGAGCAGTGTCGCCTGTTGGCTGCACACTGTCGATACCGTAATCTGCAAATGATTCTCCAGACTTAAATTGCTCAAAGTAGCCTTTTCCTGTTGTAGCATATATAGCAGTATTAAGCTTTAGGTTTTTAGAAAAAGTATGGTCAAAGAAAAACTGGAAGTTATTCTGATTGTAGTTATCTACCTCATTCTCATATGTGTACGAGTTGTAAGTTTTGCTATTGCTGTTTTGTAAATTTTCCAAATCAGCTCCACTTATTCCTAGTTGAGAGATATATCTGTTTTCCTCAGCGGTATTCTCTTTGAATGTGGGTTCAGGAATACCATTCCAAGCTTGATACGTTCGCTCAGAACCGAGCATGATGTTTGTTTTAAATACTGATTTATCCCAATATTTGGCCGCAATGATATTAGCTGACTTGAGATTAGAACTAGCACGATCAATGTAACCATCACTTTGGATTAAACTCCCACGTAGTTGGAATGCCCAATTGTTTTTGAGTCGTCCGGTTCCGTGAGAAAGAGATATACGTTGGGTGTTGAAACTTCCATATCCTAGATCTGTTCTTGTAAATTTTTCTTTGCTGACATCAGAAGTTCTTATGTTAACACTTGCTCCGAAAGCTGCAGAACCATTTGTACTTGTCCCAACACCACGTTGTATTTGAACACTCTCGGTAGAACTTGCGAGGTCTGGCATGTTGACCCAGTACATTCCTTGGCTTTCTCCATCGTTGATTGGAATTCCATTGACCGTTATATTTACACGAGTAGGATCTACTCCTCTAATACGTACTCCTGTGTATCCTACACCATTACCAGCATCAGAAGAGATTACGGTACTTGGTGTCATATTTAGTAAGAATGGAAAATCTTTACTTTGATCTAGTGATTCTATTTCTTTTTTCTTGAGATTGGTAAAAGTTGTAGGGTTGGTATTCTTGGCTCTGACACTCGTGATAACAGCAGCATCTAAGTAGGTCATTTCTGGAATCAAGAAGTAAATCTTCTCACTTTGGTTTTCGCTAATCTTTATTGATGTGATTTGAGTTTCGTAAGAAGCGTGAGATATAGCGAGGGTATACATACCAGCTTTGACGTTTTCTATTTGAACACTCCCGTTTGTGGTAGAGTACGTTGAGTATGACCCTGATGGACTACTGATTCGAACAAATGCAGCATCAATGGGCTCGTACGTTTTGGAGTTCTTAAGTTGTGTAGTGAAATTGACTTGACCAAAGCATATGACAGATGCCAAGGTAAAGAGAATAGATAGTGTAATTTTTTTCATTTCCTGTTTTTAATTTTATAAATACAGGAGTGTTGAGAGATACAATTAAGTATGTTTGGTTCCTACGGCAGCATTATCTGCATCAGGTATATGGGTATCATCTCAGCAACTTGCCTAAGCAAGAAGCACCCCTTGTTAGGTGCAAATGTAAAACAAAAGGGTTAGTGAGTGGCAACCCTTTTGTTTGTAATGATTTACTGAATCATGATTGTTTTTCTGGCACGCTTCCTATTTGAAGAATCGTAGACTTCCAAGAAGTAGGTTCCGGCACTTCCTAGAGTGCTTGTGTTTAATGTATAGGTGTTAGAATTCACAGCTTGACTATACACTTCAGCACCAAGAGTATTGATTATTTTTAAAGTATAATTATTCATCTGAGAGTAATCAGCAATGTTTATGGTCAGTTGGCTACCAACAGGATTAGGGTAGACTTTCATGTTGACGAGATTTGGGTTTGACACAGAATTAGTATTTACGGTGAATTTTAAGGTATCTTGAACTGTGATATAAGTTGTGTCATAGTATGTGTTACCTGGACAAGTACTTGTATATAGCGAGTGTACTTCAGTAGCGGCAATGCTTCTATTGTAAAAATGTAAGTCATCTAGAGATCCTTTAAAGAAATTTTGAGTGCTCCCTCGATTGTTCGCAGCACCTAAAAGCAAGTCGTATTGAAATTTTGAATAGTTGGAGGGACTTTGAGCTGAATATCCAGGTAGGGGTGTACGTAGTGTCCCGTCCACATATATTCGAGATGTATTTGTGGAAGAATTATCTACAACCCAGCAGACATGATGCCATTCGCAGTCGTTCGCTGATGGATCTACAACTACCAATGATAGAGCCTTACCTGTTTTATCTCTAAGGTAGAAATTTAAATTCCCTTCTTTAAAAGATGTCCCGCTTCCACGATTTATCTCAAATGAGAACCCCGTATTATCTCCTCCTCCATTGAGCATATTCATGATAGATTCGTATCGAGACTTACCAGAGCCTGATTTGAACCATACGCTCATGGTAAACGAACCTAGGTCAATACTATCCATTTTATCTAATCGAACATAGTCATTGATACCGTCAAAAGTCAAAGCCCCAGAATCTACAAAACATCGATCCTTCCTAAAATCTGATCCATTATTTGATGGGTGACCGGATGCAGAACCGTCGTTTGTGAAACTTTTGTAAAATGTATAGCTATAAACTAGACCTTGATTAGGTACTTGAGCCTTAGTGAAAGAAAATGCAAATAACAGGAGGAATAGTAATATCGAGTTTTTCATAAAAAAGTATTTCGAAAATAGGTAAATACGAGACTATAAGCAATCTCATTGGGTGAAGAATTTAGGTCTAAATACCTAAATTACTTCAATTTCAAAGAAAGCCCAAGATTAATGAGCGACTGACTGAATCCAAATTCTCCATATGCAGCCAGTTTGCTGGTCATGAAGTATCTAGCACCTACAGTGATTTCTGTTGCTAATGGAGTTGGACTTTTTATGGTAGCGTCTGATCCTCCAAGGTTACCTCCTAGGTCAATTTTGATGCCTGTATATCCATAACCGATACCGACACCTACGTATGGGTCAAATCTGCGTGTTGTAGCAAAATGATAATTGAACCTACCCATTGCTCCAATAGACAATAGTGACTGTGAGTATGTGTATGTTGAATCTTGAGCAGTAGCATTCCCATCATCATCATATGCGACTCCATCTATTGGGTATTCTATTTTGCTAGTTAAAAAACGAGTC
>JBMYYN010000015.1:0-18398 GCA_049609445.1 Bacteroidia bacterium
CGAACCAGGGACCACCTGATTATGAGTCAGGTGCTCTAACCAACTGAGCTATAGGCCCGGCTTGTGTTAAGCGGCTGCAAAAATAACGGGTTATTTAGTTTATCCAACAAAAAAAGATGGCCGAAACCATCTTTTATTTTCTTTTTTCTTAAGACCTCAAGAGGCCAATATGGAAACCTATAAACCTAATACCTTGTCGATAGTATTGTAACTCACCGAATGGTATCCCGGTCTAGCTTTCTCATATACTCCTACAGCCCATTCTTTGTTTTCTGGAGTTGCAGCTAATCTTTCATACAGTGGCGTCAAGAACTTTCTTCGTCCAACTCTAATCAAGAAGGACTCCATAGCAGGATAAGCCGGCTTATAGTTTTGTTCAATGCAATGCTTGAACCAATCACAAGCTATTTCACTATTGCCAGTGTTTGACAAATCAAACTTCTCGTCGAGTTTCTCCAATTTCTCGAAACTCATATTTTTAAGACCTCTCAACAAGTACAACCAATGATGAGTGGTATAACCTTCTGTATCAAGGTCGCTCATAGGCATACGGTCATTGCTTATCATGGCAATAGCAAGCTCTACTCTGTCCAGCTCTGTAGAATTGATATCCGGTGCATTGTGTGGCAAACCAGGGCCATATATCCACTCTTCAGCATTCACAGCTTTTCGCTCCTCCTCTGAAGTCAATAGGTTCTCATTGAGCAAGTTTATAAACCTTTCAGTATTCATTGGTTTAAACTTATTAGTGGTGAAGTAATCTTTTAAGAAAGCATCAAATCGCTCACGACCAACAACAGACTCTACTGTTTGTAGAAAAAATCTACCTTTTTCGTACGCCACATCGGTAAGTCCATCATCAGGATCTCTGCCATCCAAATCAAGGAATAGATGAGTATCTTCACTATTCCCATCCTTCTCTAGTCTCTCAATAGTTTCTAACAAATCACCCATGCCGAGCTTAGTAAGCATCATCTCATACGGTTTGCCAAAAATTTTCTCCATAATTCGTTGTTCGAAGTAGACCGTAAAACCTTCGTTCAGCCAGAAATCATTCCAGGTCTCATTCGTCACCAAATTTCCACTCCAACTATGAGCTAACTCATGAGCAATCAGAGACACGAGACTTCGGTCACCCGCTATGATCGTAGGAGTAGCAAATGTAAGACGTGGATTTTCCATTCCACCAAAAGGAAAACTCGGAGGTAGAATAACTACATCATATTGTTCCCAAGCATATGGACCATATAAAGTCTCCGCACTATCTATCATACTCTGCATACTCTCAAGTTCCCAAACTGACTTTTCGAGCATCGCTGGTTCAGCATATACACCCGAGTTTCTTCCTGTTGATGCAAATTCTAAATCACCTATTGTCAATGCCAGTAGATATGAACTAATCGGTTGAGTCATTCTAAATGTATAAACTCCATCCTCTGATTTTTCGGTACCATTCTCTGCACTCATGAGAGCCAATAAGCTTGGGTCAGTTTTGATAGTAGCATCGTACGTGAACTTAACTCCAGGTCCATCCTGACAAGGAACCCAAGTTCTTGCCAAGATCGCTTGTGATTGACTGAAAAGGAATGGATGTTCCTTTCCAAAAGTTTGCTCTGCGGACAACCATTGCAATGCGTCTGCATCTGGACTTGTCGTATAAGATACGTCAACCCACTCAGTCTCTGGCAAAACATCTATGGTTAGAGATTGACCAAATATCTCACTATTCTCACCCAAAGAAAATTTGGTCTCTGCCCCATTGTCTAATTCTACTTTTGAGATATCCAGTTTTCGGGAATCCAATATCAATTGTGTAGCCTCTGTGTAGTTTTTAATAAACAGCTTGGCACTGCCGCTCAAAGTCTTAGAATCAAAGTCTGTTGATAGGTCCAAACTAATGTGGGTAATTCGCACATCATTGAAATTTGCGTATGAATGAGCATCCGCACTTAAGTCTGAATCCAAAGATGACTTTTTCTCTTGTGTATCACTGCAAGCCCCTAGTAAACCAAGGAAAACAATGAATATATAACTTTTAATATTCATGAAAATTAATTTACGCAAAGAGATAAATAATCATGGTATTCTCAAACATCATGTGTCTTTTTATTTGAACTATGAAGAATGTTATCTACTTGTATAAAATATTATAATGGTTATTTTCGTTGACCGTTTCGAGATATGGCATATTTTTAGCAGTATCTACAGCGAAACAAGAACATACTTATATGAAAAAAATATTTCTAACTCTGCTAGTATTTACACTAGCTACTGCATTGGCTTCTGCACAGGGATGGGACGACTCTTCATGGGATGACTCAGGCGATTCTTGGGGTGACGATTCTGGCGACGGATGGGGATCTGATGACAAGTCTAAAGATGGCGACGGATCTTATGATTATGCACCTGGTTCTGGATCAAGTGCTGACGTAAGTGATTCTACAAGTGATGATGACTCTTGGGGAGGTGACGACTCTTGGGGTAGTGACGACGGAGGATTTGATTATTCTGGTGGAGGAGACTACGTGAGAAGCACTCGACCTAAAGTGGAAGCAAGACCATATGAGAGATTCACTGGAATGCCATACGATAGTGCTACTCAGTTAGTGACGTATGTAGAAATCGTAGAAGTAATTGTTCCGGACAGATTTTTAGATTTAGGAGGTGAAGATTATTCATTGTCTGACTCTTTATATGCTCGTGCCGTTTCTTGGATGAACAAAGAGTTCGGAAAGAAAAAAGCAAAACAAATGATTGACGAAGGTGGTATCGACCCCAAAGGTAGAGAAGGAAGCACACTCAAAGCTTACATCACTATGCCGCTTGTAGTTGAGCTAAATAAATATCAAAAAAGAAACATCGGTCTACTTGAGTTTGACATGGAGCTTCGTTTCAAAGACGAAAGATACAGATATAAGTTTGAAAACTTTGTACACGTAGATCAAAACTCTGCTGGTGCAAAAGAAGATGTAACTTATATGGAGTACTACTTGACTGCTAAGAAAAACATTAGATCAACAGACAAGGTCCTTATCGCTTGCGATAATCAAATGAACAGATTGATAGATGATCTGAAAGCTACTTGTGCTCACACTCCATTTGTGGATGATGACGATTGGTAGTCTTTTCATCTGAAAAAAATATTTAAAAACCCTTCGTGTCTACGAGGGGTTTTTTGTTTTAGCTACATTTGACTTTAAATGAAGGCGTTAACTCGCTTGGCAGGATAAAACAAAAGAACACGTGAAGATAAATCAAGAATGGAAAGATGCTATAGTGCATCTAAGGATACACTTTTCACTGTTGCTTATGCCGGTTTTCTTCTTTGCTGTGTCTCAGTCATTTCATCAACCAATTGAGGAAATTCTAGTCATGTTCCTCCTTCTGCATCTATTAGTGTACCCAGCAAGTAATGCATATAATAGTTTTCATGATAATGATTCTACAAGTGTGGGTGGACTGAAATCTCCACCGCATATAAATGCTAAAGTTCTTCTGCTTGCAAACTTATTTGACATTCTCTGTCTATCAATTACCATTGCTATAATGGGCTTTGGGCTGTTCTTATTGCTTCTAGCATACATAATCACTTCAAGAGCATATAGTCATCGAAAAATCAGACTAAAAAAATATCCATATATAGGTTTCCTCGTAATCTTCATATTTCAAGGGGCATTCACCTACTACTTAAGTAGTGCTGGAATCGGGCAGTATTGGGGCAAGCCATGTTCTTCAATTGGATGGAAATCTTATATGTCCTTCTTTGATTACCATCTATTTGCATTGTCAGCCACATCCTTCCAAATAGGGGCAATCTATCCGTTGACTCAGATATACCAGCACGAAAGCGACATCGCAGATGGTGTTACAACCCTCAGTTACAAACTAGGCTACAAAGGCACTTTCATTTTTTCAGCGGTATTCTTTGCCATAGCCACGACTTTCTATTTTCTACACTTTAAGGAAAAAGATATCGAATCGTTTTACTTACTAATGATTGCACAGGCACCCATAGTTTTATACTTCCTTTATTGGGCATACAAAGTATGGAAAGACATAAAACATGCTGACTATAAACATACTATGACTATGAATGTAGTATCAGCTGTATGTTTAAACCTATTATTTCTCTATCTAATAATCAAATAGTTTGAGCTATATACTTGACATAGGAACTGCAGTACCAGACTACTCACTTACCCAAGATGAGTTCTCTAAAATATACTGTTCTCAAACCGATAACGAAGACGTCAGAAGGAAAATAAAATTTCTTACTGCACGTAGTGCTATACAAAAAAGACATTGTGTCGACCCCAACATCACAAACCTCATACAGCAATCACTTCCTGTCAAGCTAGAAAAGTATCACAACGAGGCTAGCAAACTAGCAATCAAGGCAGTAAATGACATACAAGCATTTCAACACCATAAAAATGGAATAACAGATCTGATATTCATAAGCTGTACAGGAATGCAGGCACCTGGTGTGGAGATCGATCTTATCAGTCACTTTGACCTACCCGAAAATATAAGACGTTACAATGTCAATTTTATGGGGTGTTATGCGGCACTTACTGGGCTTCGTATGGCCAATGATATATGTGCTGTTGATCCCAATAGAAAAGTCCTCCTTGTATCTGTAGAGCTATGCACTTTACACTTTCAGAACAAATTCAATGATGATTATTTGTTGTCCAATTCCATTTTTGCGGATGGAGCTGCAGCCGCTATCATTTCTTCAAACCAAATGGATTCCTCCATATACCAACTCAAAAATTTTGAATCCAGACTGCTTCCAGACAGCAAGGATGAAATGAGTTGGAAAATATCACCTGAAGGTTTCCTAATGACACTCTCTAGTTCTGTTCCGAAATCTATATCAAAGTCGTTGAATAACAGAACTTTATTTGACGTAAATCCTTCCGAAACCGATTGGGCCATTCACCCTGGAGGCAAACAGGTAATCGATGGAATTAAGTCTACAATTGGGCTAGAAGAAAAAGTAGTCAATAGCTCACGAAAGATACTCCGTGAATATGGCAACATGTCTTCTGCAACTGTTCTGTTCGTGCTTCAAGAAATGTCCCAAACAAAACGGATACAAAACAAAGACATTGTTGCTTGTGCTTTCGGACCAGGATTAACCTTAGAAGCGGCACTTCTATCCTATGTTTAGCTACAGATCACATAAAAAAGAACTGCTAGACGGTCCAGTGGAAAGAAAAGAGCTGTTTCAAAACTTAAAAGAGCTACATTCTATAAACTCACTGTTAGGAGGTTATAGAATTTCCATAGATGCAATTAAAAAATTTAATCTAAATGGAAAAACACTAGTAGACATTGGTTCTGGTGGAGGCGACACACTTCACCAAATTCATAAATACATCCATAAAAATAGCATCAATTCTAAGCTTATTGGAATCGACCTAAAGCTAGAATGTACAGAATATGCCCAATCACACCTACCTGCAGAACTCACATTTATTACAGATGATTATCGCAACATAAGTCTTCATACTAAAAAAATAGATTTCATTCATGCCTGCCTATTCACGCATCATCTGACCGAAGAAGAAATAATTGAACTCATCACTTTTGCACTCAATAATAATGCAGTGCTTATAATAAATGATTTAGAAAGAAACCCGATTGCCTATTATGCTATTAAAGTACTAACCCGCCTGTTTTCGAAATCTCACCTAGTTAAAAACGATGCACCATTAAGTGTGCTTAGAGGTTTTAAGAAAGCAGAGTGGCTTAAGATGATCCAAAAAACCAATGCAAAACAGTATAATGTAACTTGGAAGTGGGCATTCAGGCACCAAATTATTATAGATGGATAAATACGATGTCGCAATAATTGGTGCAGGGATAGCCGGTTCTACTTTAGCTATACTCCTAGCAAAAGAAGGGAAGTCTGTTGTAGTGTTTGAAAAAAATAAGCTACCAAAACATAAAGTCTGTGGCGAGTTTGTGTCTATGGAGTCATATAACTTCTTCAAATCCATCGGACTTAACCTTGACCAGTGGAATCTTCCTATCATAAAGAACTTACGCCTTACCTCTCAAAATGGCGATTTCCTGCGGTCGGATATGGATGTAGGAGGATTTGGTATCAGTAGATATAAACTGGACTTGGAGCTAGCCAAGCTAATGATAGAAAATGGCGTAACGTTTTTAGAGCAAACTAAGGTTACCCACGCTACAAAGAATCAAGTGTCATTTGACAACAAAACGATACATGCATCTCTGGTTGTCAGTGCCCACGGAAAGTATTCTCCGTCTTACAACAAGCAACTAAGACTACGAAAGAGTAAAAACTACGTAGCGGTCAAATACCATATTCGCGGAGATTTTAGCGAGGACTTGATCACACTCCATTCATTTGAGCAAGGGTATTGCGGAATGAGCAAGGTTGAAGATGATCTCTACTGTTTGTGCTATCTAGTAAACTCAACTTTGCTTAAATCTAACAACAACAATATAAGCGAGTTAGAGAAAAACGTACTTCACAAAAATGAACTATTGAAACAGTTATTCAAAGAGGCAGATTTTGTTTGGAAAAAGCCACTCACTATAAGCAATATTCAGTTTACAAAAAACAAACTAGTACAAGACGGAATCATTCAGGTAGGGGATGCGGCAGGAGCTATAAGTCCACTGAGCGGCAATGGTATGAGTATCGCTGCCAAAAGTGCTCTACTCCTCTCCCAGCTCATTCTACTGCATAACGACGAATCTACTCTTATAAGTACTTACGAAAAAAACTGGAACCGACTCTTCCTAAGCAAAACTCAAAAAGCATCTATTTTGAATCAAATAATGCTAAATCCACTCAGACATTCCATCGTATTAAAATTGCTTAAGCTGTTTTCACCACTTCGAAAGAAAATAATAAATGAAATGCAAGGCGACGAATTTGTAAGGAGCAGCAGTTTAATTCGTTAAGTATTGCAAATCACCTGTGATTTGAGAAGTACTAAACCAATTATAATAGCATTATTACTAATTTATTCGTTGGCATCTTATAGCCAAGAGGATTCCGTGGGACGGCTGAAAGTTCAGCCACTTCCTAGTGTTTTTCACACACCAGAAACAAGTTGGGGATTTGGTCTCACCTTGTTGGGGTACTACAATTCTGCAGATTCGGCTACAAAAGAATCTAATGCACAACTATTTTTGGATGCTACGCTAAACAGACAACTATCTTTTCAAAGTGACTTCAACTTATTTACCTCAAAAAACAGACATTACATTAAGGGGTCCCATGACCTGAGTAAATTCCCTGAATTTTACTTCGGGATTGGAAATGAAAATGACAGAGGTCATCGATGTCTTATTAAAATCAACTACTTTGATTTCAAAACTTCCTTTTTTACAAAACTTAAAAAAGACATATACCTAGGGCCAACTTTTCACCATCAAAGTCTTGGACATATCAACAAAAACATAGAACAAGATGGATTTTCTATAGATGACATGGGATATTCCTTCACTTCAGGAGGCCTAGCTCTTCTTGTTGACAAAAGAAACAACCTTCTTAATCCATCATCCGGATACTACTTTGAGTCTACTTTGTCCAAATACTGGGATCACGGAGATATGACGACAGGTTACTTTAGAAACTCCATCGATGCTAGATACTATCATACTTTTAATAAGCTCATTTTCAATTCTAATATCTATGCTGTACACACAGATGGTGTAGTTCCTTTTCGACTTATGCCAGGCCTTGGTGGGGCAAGGTTCTTAAGGGGGTATTATGCCGGTCGATTTCGGGACAACAATCTTTCTCTAGCTCAAATAGAGTTCAGGAGAAAAGTGTTTTGGAGAATAGGAGTAGCAGCATTTACAGGAGTAGGGCAAGTTTATTCAGATGTAAGGAATTTTGATGTCAATCGTTTTCACTACAACTACGGAGGAGGTCTCCGTTTTGAACTAAATAAAGAATCTGAAGCTAATATCCGTGTTGATTATGGTCGTACCAGAGACAGTCATGGAGTTTATATAGTTTTTGGTGAATGTTTTTAATGCAATGAAGAAAATACTTTTAATAATACTTATAACTGGATTGTCATTTGGTTCTTTTGCTCAACAAAGCTTTAAAGAAAACAGTGACTTTGGAGTGGGGTTATCGTATGCACCGAAAGAAGTAAATCTAGCTCTTTCATGGAAACAAATGAGAGGAATCACCGCTGGTGAAAAATTCAAACTAGGATACGGACTACGTTTCAATGGTTACCTAAGCAACGACAAAAACTACATCACGGCTCCTGCGGAACTCACAAGTGGAGAAAAAGGACCACAGGTGTTTTTTATTGAAAACCTAGTTGAAAATCTAGACACCTTCAGTCTACACAATGCTCAACACAACTCTCTGAATGCGGTCATTTATTTGGAGTACGATTTCAATGACAAATGGGGAGTAGGTTTCAATATAGATGCTGCTGGCATAGCATTTGGAGGATCTAGAGAAGGAATGATCATCTCGTCTAACAATAATGCGAACTCCGTGGTAGAAGTAACAGCAAAACCTACACCATACAATGTTCTTCTAGTCAGTGACAATGATATAGGAATGCTCAATAGCGAGCTATATGGCAGCTACAATGTTAGCGAAAGGTTTTCTATCAATGCAGGCTTGACATTTCTATTCACAGAGTACACTACCGACATAAAAATTGTACAAAATTTTAATAACGATAGGTTCAGACATAAGTCACTTATGGGCCTTGTTTCTTTCAATTTTAAACCATTCAAATAAGATAAACATGAAAAAAATAAATATCATACTAGCTCTCACGCTGTTCAGTCTTGTTGCATTTGCAGCTACTACATGGACACCTACTACAGGTTCTGTCAATTTTCATATAAAAAATGCTGGAATCACTGTAGATGGATCACTTAAAGGTCTTAGTGCCTCTGTCAAATTCGACGAAAATGACCTTGCTAACTCCAGTATATATGCTGCGGTAAAAGTATCTACAATCAATACTGGAATAGGTAAAAGAGATGAACACCTCAAAGCAGAAGAATACTTCAACGCTACTAAGTATCCAAAAATAGAGATGAAATCTACTTCATTCAAAAAGACAAGTAAAGGCTATACTGGAACCTTCGATGTTACTATAAAAGGTAAAACGAAGTCTCTTTCAATGCCTTTCACATTTACCAATGACGGTGAGACTGGAAAGTTTAAAGGAAAACTAAAACTAGATCGTACAGATTTTGGAGTTGGAGAGAGTGGGTTTATTCTTAGTGACGACGTACGAGTAGATATCTCACTTAATGTGAAAAAGAAATAATTATTGTTTTAAATATTTAAATTGAACAAGGCAACTCGAAAGGGTTGCCTTCTTTGTTTTCTATTCTTCGAATAGCTCGACCGTCTTTTTCGCAGACACTAAGTCCGTAAATTTTCCTTTGTACTTTGTAGCCCTAACTATGTGGTTATCAATCCAATGATAATTTCCTCCTCTGGGTTTCCCGTATAAAACTCCGTGATGTTTAAACCCGTGCTTTACCAACCAAGCATCAGTTACTTCCTTGTGCTCCAAGGTTCTAGAGGTAAAAAACGTGATAATATGTCCTTGGTCGTACCAACGATTCAGTGTTTCTAAAGCATCTGGAAATGGCTCACAAGTAGCCATGCGTTCTGGCTCCTCATTTGGAACATCTTCCGTTATTGTGCCATCTATATCTATAAGATAGTTTTTGACGTCACTAGCTAACTGTGGACTAATGAGATTTCCTTTCTCGTCATAGAGATCTTCTAGTTTTTGTTTATCAGACATATTCCTACGAAATTACTTCAGCATCTTCATACTTTGAGTCTTCTTTGTATTTATCTATTTCACCTTTTATTCTACTTACTACGATAGACAAGACTGCTGCATCATCCAAAAAACCCAAACCTAAGATAAAGTCTGGAACCAAATCCATAGGATTGACAAAGTATATCAGGCCTGCTATTACATAAAGTATAGTAGTCTTTGACATCTTGAATGATCCAGACATCCATGCTTTCAACATATCGCGTAAATTTTTCACGTCAGACCAAAGTCCAGAACTCATTTTATCCTGACTTTCCTCTGCCTTCTTAGTTGAATCATTCAGGACTTCGACTATTTTGTCCTTATTCTTGAAGATTTGTTGAGCTACCTTCAGAGCCTTTCTTAATGATTTAATTTTCATCCTTTTTCCCAATTAAAAGTATTATTGCCAAACCATTGGCATCACTAAGTAACAAACAAAAAGCGTACCTAGAACTACATGTAGCGGTATTTCTCTTCGGATTTACAGCTATTCTCGGCAAACTTATCACTCTCGAACAGACTGCTTTGGTTTGGAATAGACTCTGGATTGCTACGCTTGGGCTGATTTTTATACCAGGCGTATGGAAAGGAATACAAGCTATTTCTAAAAAAGATATTATTCGATTCGCTGGAATAGGTGGAATAGTCGCACTACACTGGTTGACATTTTATGGAAGTGTAAAAGTAGGTAACAGTGCCTCCGTAACCTTGGCTTGCTTAGCAACAAGCTCCCTTTTTACTTCCGTTTTAGAACCACTAATCACGAAATCCAAATTTCAATGGATTGAGCTACTACTAGGACTATTGGTGATACTAGGCATATATTTCTTAAGCGGTGTTGGTTCAGCATACTACTGGGCTATTATTGTTGGAATAATCTCAGCATTTTTAGCCTCTTTATTCTCAACTCTTAATAAGAAACACATAGGATCCAACAACACATTATCCATAAGTGCAGTGGAACTTGCGTCCGGTTTTTTACTTATTACACTATTCTACCCACTTCTTCAGTCAATTTTTCCCCAGCCACAGTGGTTTCCCGTAGGTCAGGACTGGGTTTGGCTTATCATTTTAGGATTATTTTGCACAAGTCTTGCATTTGCTCTTTCGCTGAATGCACTTAAAGAAATCTCAGCTTTCATATCCAATCTGAGTATAAATCTAGAACCTGTATACGGAATACTACTCGCTATATGGATTTTGAACGAAGATGCTGACCTAAATTTTGACTTCTATTTAGGAACTGCCATAATACTGTTAGCCGTGCTTCTACATCCTGTATTGGTACGAGTTAAAAAGACTAAAGTACGCTAAACTTACTGGTTTTTACCCCTCGGTCAGTCTCTACTGTAATATAATAGACGCCCGATGCAAGCGTAGAGGTATTATAGGAATATGTGCTACTTTTCAAATTTTTTTCTGAATGATGTACAGAACCATCTAAACCACAAATACTAAGAGATTTTATCACTGTTGCTGCCTTCACATTAAGCACTCCAGTAACTGGATTTGGATAAAGTTGAAACCTGCTTGTTGAGGTGGTTTCTACTGATGCTACTGGGCCTAGGAAAAGAGTTTTGACATCTGAGGAAGTCAACGCAGATCTATATATTTTTAGGTCGTCTAAAAAACCCTTATAAAAACTACTTGCAACACCTGAACCACCAGTAACTCCTCCATCAGGTTTTCCGTTCTTATCAAAGAAGCTTCCTATACCCAAGACATTGCTTCCTGTGAAACCTTTAAAGCCTCCAAGAGTTGTAGAATCTACACATACTGTGTCTATGTACATCTTCGCCTTGTCATTGTCTGTGTCTACCACCACCACTGCATGGTGCCATTTATTGTCGCAGACATTTTGGTTTAGAGACAGAAGGTTTAGCTCTTTACTTCCATCGCTAAACTTAGTTTGCAAAATTCTTTCTGACTGACTCGGTAACGTGTTAGGAGTAATTCGTAAGGAGAAAAACTCATAGGCCGTAGTATGTACAACCGGTATAGATGGAACTTCCGACTTGTCAATAAGGGCTTGATATCTACTTACATTTTCAGCATTTTTAAACCAAATACTTAAACTAAAAGTCCCCTGAGTAAAGCCATCTCTATCAAAATCACCCACAATGTACTGACCCACTCCAGACAGCTCCACACAGGAAGAAGCTGTGCCATGCCTATCGCTAGCATATGACCCGCCAACTAGTGTATCAAAATCTCCTCCTTTGTTTACTCCATCTTCAAGAGTATTATCAAACAAATAGCAAGCTATCAAATCTGCAGAAGTACCACAACTCGTCGAACTCGTTTGAGCATTGCTTATTAGAGGAAGCACGAAAAGAATAAGGATTGAGTTTTTAATTGTTTTCATAAAACAAATATAGCTAGGACTATTCTTCTAAAAACAAAATGCCTTTACCTTTGCCCAATGCCTAAAAGACACCTAATCACATGTGCACTTCCTTATGCAAATGGCCCAATTCATATCGGTCACCTCGCTGGATGTTTTCTGCCTTCTGATATCTACAATCGTCATCTTAGAATGCAAGGCAAAGATGTGCTGTTCGTTTGCGGAACTGACGAACACGGTGTACCAATTACTTTAAAGGCAAAAAAAGAGAACAAAACTCCTCAACAGGTGGTGGATGAAAATCACGATATCATCTCCAAAGGACTACAAGGATTTGGAATACATTTTGACACATTCAGTCGAACCACAAATGCTCTTCATCACGAAACGGCACAAGAGTTTTTCAAAAACTTATACGACAAAGGTGTTTTCACAGAAGAAGTTACAGAGCAATTTTATGATGCTGAAGCAAACCAGTTTTTAGCTGACAGGTACATCGTAGGGACTTGTCCTAATTGTTCGTATGAAAATGCGTATGGGGACCAATGCGAAAAATGTGGTCGAGCTAGCAGTCCATCTGAACTTATAAACCCAAGATCAGCACTAACCGGAAACAATCCTGTACTCAAAGAGACCAAGAATTGGTATCTACCTCTCGACAAAATTCAAGAAGAATTCTTAAATGACTGGGTGTCTAATAAGAAAAATGGTTGGAAGTCAAGTGTTTACGGACAATGCAACAGTTGGCTCAAAGAGGGATTAAAGCCTCGAGCCATGACTAGAGACCTAGACTGGGGAGTCAAAATACCTGTAGAAGGGGCCGATGGTAAAGTAATGTACGTGTGGTTTGATGCTCCGATAGGTTACATCACTGCTACAAAAGAGGCTGTCGGGGAAGACTGGACAAAGTGGTGGCAAGACCCAGAAACTGAAATGACTCATTTTTTGGGAAAAGACAACATCGTATTTCATACAATCATATTCCCATCAATGCTTCACAGCCATGGAGGGTATAATCTACCTACTAATGTTCCTGCAAATGAGTTTTTGAACCTAGAAGGAGATAAAATATCTACCAGCAGGGACCACGCTATCTGGCTTCACGAATATTTGGAGGAATTTCCAAATAAGTCTGATGAACTAAGATATGTATTGACTTCTATATTGCCTGAAACCAAAGACGCAGACTTCACGTGGAAGGACTACCAAGCTAAGATCAATAATGAACTCGTAGCTATTCTTGGAAATTTTGTAAACAGGGTCATCGTCCTAATAAATAAGTACTACGATGGAGTAATTCCGGCGGCTGAATTGAAAACAGATTCAAGCGACACCAGATCAAAAATTGAAAAAGCTCTAGATGGATTCAATCAACGTCAAGGGTTAGAATACTTCATTGAGCTAGCACGAAATGGAAATAAGTATCTGCAAGACACAGAGCCTTGGAAGCTCATTAAAGACGAAGCGAATACCCAGGTAGTAGCAGATTGCTTATACTCTTGCTTAGAAACAGTCAAAGAATTAGGAAAGTATGCACAAATATTTTTACCGGAGACTTCTAATAAAATACTAAGCATATTAAACATCGCCTCTTACGACATGAATCTATCTGCTGGCCACACAATAAACAAACCTGTGCTCTTGTTTGAAAAAGTTGAAGATTCTACGATTGAAGCCCAAATTGAAAAACTGAAAAAGACAGAACCTAAAGCTGAGGTGGCGGAAAGCAAAGAAATAGAAGAATTTAAACCTATGATACAATACGAGGATTTCACTAAGTTAGATATACGTGTGGCAACCATCAAAGCTGCTGAAAAGGTAAAGAAAGCTGATAGATTGCTTCATATCACTCTAGACGTAGGGTCAGAGACTCGTGAAGTAGTGAGTGGTATCGCAGAGCATTACAATCCTGAAGATATCATCGGTACACAAGTGACATATCTAGCAAATCTTGCCCCTCGAAAACTAAGAGGTATAGAAAGTAGTGGAATGATTTTGATGGCAGAGGATTCTGACGGTTCACTCAAGTTTGTGTCCCCAAGTGAATCTATCAATCCTGGAAGCACTATAGCATAAGATCTATCTCAATAGGGTTATGGTGCCTTTTAGCATCACTAACCTATTTGACCCTGTAATTACTTTGGCAATGTAGAAATATGCCCCTTGTTGGCATTCTTTACCGAGATAGTTTCCATCCCAGCCTTCTAAGAGGGCTTCACCATCGTATAGTTTTTCTCCCCAACGGTTGTACACTCGGAGTTCAGCCTCTTTGAGGGCAACACCGCGTATTTTAAATGTTCCGTTTAGGTTGTCACCATCTGGGGTAAATGCATTTGGTGCGAAGTAACTCGACTCATAGCATGTAAAATCTGGAAATGTATCTATGTGTAAGACAACTACGGAATCACAGCCCCATGAAGTATAAAAACTATCTACAAAAGTGCCAATAGTAGAATAAATAGCCCCATCTACGTCAACGAATTTACCAGGACAGAAATAGTGGTTTTCTTCTTGAACAACCTGATCATGAACATCCACAGTATGTACTATGATAGAATCACAACCATAAATGTTGCTAAATGAATCAATTATTTCTGTGCTTTCTGTATATGTGATGCTGTTAATGTCAACTGATTCACCATAACATATATCATATTGATTATTGGTCACCAAAGACTCCACCACCAATAGTTGTGTAGTCACTACAGAATCACATCCTGCGTTATTGACTAATGTATCAATATATGTACCTGTTTCATTGTAATATACTTGCCCTACGGCAAATATCTGGCTCTCACAAATCGTATCACTTTGATAATATGCGGAACTAGTCCCTAAAGTAACATTTGTCACGATAATGGAGTCGCAACCAGTGATACTAACAAGAGTGTCTGTATAGCTTCCTGCGTCAGTATACACATTATCTCCTACAGTATGGCTTTCACCGTCGCATAAATGAACCTCGTTCGGAAATGTTCGATGACTTCCAGGCATTATGTTTATCACCAGCAAAGTATCACCATCATCATGTTTTTTGCGGTAGTAGTGCCTTCCAGGCTCTTCGTAAGTCTCATCTCCTATGGTGATGGACAAACCTTCACATATCGAAGTATCCAATATCACATTTGCATGCGTTCTTTTCTCACAAAGGTTCATAGGAGGCTCTTCACTTTTTATCTCAGTAAATGCGAATCGAGTTACATTGGGGAGGTTCATCCAAATTGAACCTTGCTTACTCTGACCTGTGCAGTACATCTTACCATCATCCTTGATCAAATACGAAAATGTCTCTCCAGCTAAAGCTTCCAAAACACCTGTCGCAACCAGTACAGGGTCAAACTTATAACTACTTGCATCTCCTGTTCCTAATTGAGCATACTGATTTCTTCCCCAAGCGTAGCAGTTTTTATCCTTGTCTACCGCCATAAAGTGCCAGCCATCATTTCTTCCAGAAAGTGAGACTATATTAGAAAGTCCCGGTAATTTCTTAGGGACATAAACTTTGTTATCTGTTACCCACATTCCCCAGCCATACACGTCTCCGTGCTTATCTAAAGCTGCAAATCCAAAGGCCGTCGCTTTTATATCTATGATGTCTTTTAGGCCTTGAACCTTGACTGGATATTTTGCATCTATCACCGAAGAAGGCAATCCGAGTCCTCCGTGATAATTACGTCCTGCAGCATACACATCTCCATTTTCCAATAAGATAGCCGTACTATAAAAGCCATTCGCAGCTCTCACAGCTGTCGTAATACTATCCATCTTCTGAGCAGAAGCTACTGCACTATCACCGTCATGATCTCCATTTCCAAACTGACCTGTTCTGTTATTGCCTAAGTGCCAAACAGTACCATCAAGTTTCACAAGAGTAATTGAATTCTCTCCAGAACTGATAAAACGAACATCATCCATCAACTTAAATGGAACTGAATCATAAGGTAGTCCCCACACCCATGCAGACAGATCTCCTTTAATCGCTCCTGACATATATCCTACCGAATAGTAAAATACATCAGTCATACCTGCCACTTTATGCGGAGTAGTCGTAGCGATAGTTGACCCAATACCCAGCTCACCGTGCACGTTATGTCCCCAACTATACAGTTGGTTATCGTCTGTACATACCGCAAATGCTGAATAACATCCTGCAGAGTAATTGTATGGCTTGTACCATAAACGACCACCAAAACCGTCTCCCACCATGCTGTTCTGAGCAAATGCAGAAGACGCTGTGAAAATCAGCAAAGCCAATATGACGATTTTTTTAAACATATTTCATCTAAGTAGTAGTTAAACAGGGTAGTAGTTACCTCTGCTTTTATGACTTCAAAATAAACTTAGTCAAATCCCGTCAGACTGATATAACGTTCAATGGTAACGTATCAAAGGTGAATGGTAAAATCGCCAATGAAAACTTGTACAAAACTCAAGAATTGCCCTAATTTGAACAGTAAAATGGCCTCGTAGTTCAATGGATAGAATAGAAGTTTCCTAAACTTTAGATGTAGGTTCGATTCCTGCCGAGGCCACAAATTTGTCCGTCCTTGTACAACTTTTTTGTCTTCAAACAATAGTCAGAAGTCTTTCTATAATCTATCCCTGACTCAATGTTTTACACCAATACCTGATTGTTTGTCTATCTACATTTGAAATATTGATGTGGTTAAATTCAGCGGCATTCTCAAAGGGTATGGGCATTTTCAAATCATCCAAAGGATAATCTTCAAAGTGTTGCGTGCACTTCTGACGATGACTTGTTTTACAAGAACTTTGAAAGTCACCAGAATACACTCTCAATGAAGCTAAGAGTCCAATCACCTTTGAAGAACTTTAATTAATTTGAAATATACAGCGTGTTACCGCTCCTGTTCACTCGATAGGTACGGAGGTTGCATAACGTAGGTCCAGTAAGAAAAGCACTATTAAATGCATATGTAGATGAGCAGCACTTTACAAATCCCGTATCAGCTTGTGTGCCGCACTTCAGTTGCAGGATGTCGTCGTCGAGATATATTTGAGCACATTCGTTCTCCGACTGGTATGTACATGTACGCTCTATAGCGTAGAAAAAATCATCATAGTTATGAATTAAATAAATACCGCGATGTCCAGCATCAAACTCTTTGTACTCGCCTAGATTCCTCAAATTATAGTAATCCGGCAAATCCATGTTTACCGTAAGATTCACAGCCACATTCGGCACGTAACAGTCTCCATTGATTCCTTCGTCAGGTTTGCAAGAACCTATAACGAATGGCAATGAAAGTAGTATGACCGCTAAATATTTCACTTGTCGTAGGTGTAAAAACCTTTTCCAGATTTACGTCCAAAATAACCTGCTTGGGCTTTTTTCTGTTGTATACGATTAGGTCTAAACTTCTGGTCGTAATTGAACAATTCATACATGGACTCTGTCACTGATAGATTTGTCTCTACGCCGATAAGATCCATCAGTTGGAATGGACCCATTTTAAATCCACTGCTTCTCACTAAGTCATCTATCACATCGTGGCTTGCTACATCTTCTTCTAGTATTTTCAATCCTTCCACATAAAAATGCCTTGCGACCCTATTAACGATAAATCCTGGAGCATCTTTGGCTATCACACAAGTCTTGTTTACACTTTTGACGTAGTCTAGTGCTACTTGAATCACTTCTGGCGAAGTCTGTTCTGCACTGATCACTTCCACAAGCTTCATGATATGAGCTGGATTAAAGTAGTGAATTCCAACGACTTGACTTGGATAAGCAAAGTTTGCAGCTATCTGCGTCAAAGGAATGGACGAAGTATTGGATGCATAAATAGTATCAGGTCCATTTATCTCAGCTAGGTCAGCTAAAACTTTAGTCTTGACATCAAGTCGCTCCACGATAGCCTCTATGATCAGTTCCACCTGTACGTCTGCTATACTGTTTGAAAACATGATGTTGTTCACAGTGTTTTCTTTTCCTGCTTCATCTAGTTTTCCCAGCTGAATAGCCTTATCAAGGTTTTTATGAATCGCAGCTTTGGAGGCCTCTAAAACTTCATAGTTAATATCAAAAAGGACCACATCGTGACCTGCCATTGCAGACACTTGTGCGATTCCTCTTCCCATCACTCCTGCACCTATTATCCCTATTTTCAAACTTTTTTGCATTTCAAATGCGCTCATCCATCGAGGTTGGATTGAAGAAGTTCTGTTTTATCTCTGGAACCAACCTGTGTAAACAGCATCTTCAATTAAAAATGAAT